>NZ_QNUA01000042.1:0-61045 GCF_008042285.1 Bacillus sp. AR13-1 | reverse complement strand
TATAATGATTTCTTTTATTTATTAGCGAAGGGAATCTTGCATATATATTCGTTATAGATTGTTTTTATAATGTGGAATATTATAGTGTTATTAGGTTATTAGGAACATTTAATGTTGTTTCACAACTGAAAGGGAATTGAAAAAAAACTGAAACTTTTCTCATAAAAATTCAATCTTACTTGAAAAATGAAAGGAAAATGAAATTTTCTAAAAGGAATTCTTTGTTAAGATAAAAAGCATACATACAAAAAAGTATTGACATATCTCAAAAATGTATTTTCGAGATATAGTGGGGGAAAAGATGAGATTAGAAAAACAATTAATAAAAAAGATGTATTATGAAACATTCCTAATGGAGAATGAAACACACCCACCTCTTCAAGTACTTGGAGAAGCTTATGTAAACGAAGAAAAAAATGAGATTTCTGATGGATCTTATATTCGTTTTGCACAAGGTGAATTTTATTATCACCATCAAGATTTTGAAGCAGCTATTTTTAAATGGGAGAAAGTTAGTAATGAACTAGCACCATGGGCACAAAAAAATATTGCGGATGCTTACTTCGAACTTAACCAATTATCAGTTGCTGAAAATGTGTATACTTCCATTACTACTGATAACAAAATACTTATGACCGAAATTGTACTGCAATTACTGTCTCTTTACATCGAGCAAAATAATTTTGATTCAGCTTTCGCTGTTATAAAAGAAGCGGTTTCTTTAAATCCCGATTATCCAAACGTCACAACAATTGCCCGTTCCTTTTATGAAGAACAGCAAGATTTTGATAGTGCAGTAGAGCTTGCTGTGAACGAGTTAATTCGAACAGAATCTTATCCGTGGTTTGAGGTTCTAAAAGAATATATCGATAAAGGATTTACTAAAAATATTTCACCAGACTATTTTTATAAAGTATTAGTTACATTAAATAATGTAGATCAAGTACAATTTACGCAAATTGTTTCATCACTTTGGCACAGCTATAAAGATGAACAAAATTACTTATTATGGCTCAACACAATAAATGAATTTTTCATACATATCGAAATACATTCGTCCGATATATGGGACGAAATTTCTTCTCTTTACGAAGAAACATACTTTGAATTAATTCAAGGTCAATATATGCTTAGACAATTACACGATATCATTCCAAACCTGTTAACAAATTGGTTAAAGGTAGTTAATCCCTCTCATGCTGTATTTCCATCTGCAGCAGTATTGGCATGGGATGAGATTTTTCCTTCTAAAATAGATTCAGCGGATATAAAAGATGCAGAAGACCTACTGTCATATTCTATTAATCATGTGAATGGCTTAGAGTATAGTTTACATCTTTTTGAATCTATTACACACTGGGCACAAGAACATGATTTAGAAATGGGTAACCGATTTAGCTGGTTAGTTGGTGAGCTTGCAGATTTAAGAACAAATCGCCTATTAGTAACTGGAACTTCAGGGAACGGAAAAGCTTCATTTATTAACTCTATTTTAGGAGAAAATATATTAGAAAACTCAATCTCAAATGTAGTTGTTTTTAAAAATGACGCTTATACAGAAATTAACGCTATAACAGATTCGGAAATTACAACAACTGAGAATTTCTCTGATTTCCATAACATGATGGCAGTGCATCGTCAAACATATAGAGATAGAGCGTGTGTTGAATTTAAATTACCATGCAGGTTTTTAAGTAAAAATAAACTTACATTCGTTGTTACACCTAGCTTTAATAGGAACAATGACGCGAGAGATGAGGTATTTGAATATTTAAACTCTGTAGATGAATTATTATTCGTATTGAATACGGATTCACCTTTTACTGACAAAGAACGTGACATTCTATTAAGTATCCAAGAACATACACCAAATCTACAAGTTCATTTCTTATTAAATAAAATCGATAACATTTACAATGAAGCAGAAGCAAAAAGAGTTATACAAGATACGCAAGTGAGAATAAATACATATTTCCCTAATGCAAGAGTTTTCCCTTATTCTTCGTTATATACAAATAGTAAACAACTAAACGATTTAACTGAGTTTATTCATTTTAACTTTAACCATAAAAATATCGATGTAGAACGTACTGAAAAGCTATTGTTTTTCATTCGAAAAACAATTACATATCTTTTGGATAAACGCGTCGAGAGGGAAAATAATCTAGTGGATTCTATTAATTGGAATGAAGATATGTTAGTTAAACTAAATGCTTGTATTAATAACCTTACTGCTTTTGAGAAGGAAAAAATTCATTTAATTACAGAAACATATCGTACAATGAAAAACGAAATTACTAATGATCTTACAGAACATATTCCGAAACTATTGCAGAGTTGTTCCGATTTAATTAGTGAAGAAAGTGATTTTGGGCACATTGATATTGAACTAAATACAGCGATGAATGAAAGGGTGCAACAATATCTAGAACAAACTGTATTACCTAATCTTGCTCGCTCGATGCAAAATTGGATTGCGACTTCTAATAACGAGCTCCTTCAAAGTCAATTGTACTTAGCAGAAACCAGTGAAGGACTTAATTCTTTATTTGGAGAAAATCGAATACAGTTAGAATGTGACTTTAAAGTAATTGATGACTGGCGCAGAGATACTGATAGAATGACAACTAGAATACAAATGGAAGAAGTAAATATTTTACGCCGATTTACACCAGCACAATTTTTACTGAAAAGTGCCGGTAAATTATTTGGAGTTCTTCCTAAAAATAAAGCTATGCTATATAACAAATACAAACAGTATTTAGAAAATGAAGATTATACCGATGTAACGGCTTCTATTATGAAGAAATTTTTCTTGCAGTTTGAGCTATTTGAAAACACACAAGAGCGGGATATTAATATGTTCTTTAGAAATCCATTTGGCTCGTTGGAACAAGCTGTAAAAAACACTCATTTAGAAATAAAAGAAAAACAAGATAAACTGCATAAAATGAAATCAAACCCTGAAGTTTATCATGATCCTATAACGCTCTTTGAATTGAGATTACGTCAATGTGAAGTAATCTTGAATATAGGTGAGGATAATTCCTATACAGATTTACCTTTAGAAACAATCATAGAATAAACGTAAAGTAACTCCAAAATATACAATAAAAGTTGATTTTGGAGTTGTTTTTTGTTTACATCTGTATAATATGTACGTTCTTTTTAATAGCAGATTGCATCATGTGTTATAAGAGAAGTAATAGGGAAAAGGGAGCAATAGCAATTAGCTGCTCCCTTTCCATTTAATTAGAGTATTTAAATGTCTGATAAATATTTTCCAACATGCAGACCACTTGCAGCTGCTTGAGATAATGAATGAGTGACGCCTGAACAATCTCCAATTAAAAATAGCCCATCCATACTTGTTTCAAAATGGTTATTGATTTTTATTGTAGGAGCATAGAACTTTCCATCAATTCCATATAATAAAGTATCTTTATCGATAGGTTCTTGGATAAATTGTTCTAAACGTAATAAAAATTTTTTGATTCCTTCAATATATAATGGAGGAATTTCTTCATTCAAATCTCCATAATCTCCGTGTAGTGTAGGCTGTATACGATTATGTTTCATGTTGTTCTCGGCTGTAGGTTGTTTCTTTATTAAGTCCTCTAAACGCTGTATAACAATCCGATCTCGTCCTTGGTTAATGCTTTTAATAATTGAACTTGCGTATACATTTGCTTCTTTGAGAGTTGGAAAATAGCGCGGGATAAATAAAGTGAAATTTAAGTTAGAAGTGCCAGTTCCTTGCTCTCGAAAATTTTGACCGTCAGGCATAACTAAACCTTCTTCATACTTTCGAATAATGCGTCCTTTTGGATTCATACAGTAAGTAGTAGCCGTGAAATGTTCATGCTGATAAGAAAGTTTCGTCTCAAATGTATCTTTTAATATAGAACGTAATTGATGTTCTTTCATCTCTACCCTAATACCTAAATCTATACGGGTTTGTTCCTGTGCAATTTCAAGGGAAGAGCACATTTCTTTTAACCAATCCGTTCCAGAACGCCCAGTTGCAAATACTAATTGCTTAGAATGGACAGTTCCTTGATTTGTAGATATTTTAAAATGGTCTTGCTGCTTAACGACATGTTGTACATCTATATGAAATCGGATATCTATTTTGTTAAGTAAAAATTCATAGAGCTGCTGAAAAATGTTACTTGAAAGTGTAGTGCCAAGATGCCTTACTTCTGTTGTGAGCATTTGTAAACCACACGCTTCAGCTCTCTTAGTGAGATTTAGATTTTCTGTAGAATATTTTGAAACCGAACTTCCGCCAAACTGACATAGAATTTTATCTACTTCAGCCATGAGTTGTATAAAAGTTTTTTTACCTACTTTTTGCTCAAGTTCGCCACCAAATCCATTTGTATAATTAAATTTCCCTTCAGATTTTCCTAAACCACCAAATCCGAAATATTTATCACATGTAGTACAATTACACACTTTTCCTTGGTCTAAAGGACAATGGCGATCTTTTAGCGCTTTACCTTTATCAAGAATTAAAATCTTTTTGTTACTTTGGGCTAATGAATAAGCCATAAAGATGCTACTTACTCCAGCTCCGATAATTGTAACATCATACATATTCTTTCACCTGCTAACGAATAGTTTGTTTTTTATTTTCTTAGTGTATAACACTTTTATGAAGTTAAGAAATAGCTTTTATTAATAAAGAGGGAGTTTTTGAACTTGATGCTTTTTTAATTTCTCCGAGTGGTGGAGTAAATACAAATGTTTTTATTTGAAAGAAGAAATAGTTTTAAATGATCACTATGTCATATGATTAATAAAATCTTACATATAAAAAAACAGACCTCTTAAGTGAAGAGGTCTGCTAATCATTTGAAATAGTTGTTAAGTGCATAAATTTGAAGAGAATTATAGTTTTATTTAGCGAAGACGTGGTTACCGATTACCGCTACTGTTTGACGTGTTGTAATCCATTGGTTTGTTGAAGTTTTTGGATTATAAAAATAAAGCCAATCAGAATGTATTCCATTTGTAGAGATAGCCTCTTCTACTGCCATTTTTGCTTCTGCGCTTGCAGGCTGATTAATTCTACCATCGGTAACAGGAGTAAATGCATATCCGCGTTTAATAGGTTCATAAATAACACCTGTTATTGTATTTGGAAAACCATTTGCATTTACACGATTCAAGATAACTTTCGCCACCGCTACTTTTCCTTTATATGATTCGCCACCTGCCTCAGCAGTAACTAAGCGTGCCATTAAGTCTTTTTCTTTTTCTGAAATACTTGAATTGATTTTTAAATGTTGTCCTGTATAAAGCTTGTTTCCGACTGTATTGTTAATTTGTTTTATAGATTGAACGGTAACATTGTAACGCTTTGCTATAATTTCTAATGAATCTCCCGGCTGTACTTGATAAATAATTTGTCCAGAGATGTTCTTAGGTTTGTCGTTTTGATGAACAGTGACCTCATTTGATTTCATGGATCCTGGAATATGTAACTGTTCACCAATAAAAGTTTGATCTTTTCCTTTATTATTTGCTTGTTTAATAGATTGTATTGAAACTCCATATTGTTTACTGATACCCCAAAGTGTATCATTCTTTTTTACTGTATGAATGGTGGAAGCCTCAGCTACACCTTGATTACATACGAATGTAATTGCTGCCGCAGATAAAGGAATTATATGTTTTATTTTTAATAATTTCATTGTAAATCCTCCCAATAAAAAATTAAGTTTTAACTGTTGAGTAATGTAGTTCAGAGTATATAAGATATGTATTTATATTTTAATATAAGTATATTAGCACGTATAGAATAAATAATCATTATAAGTTTTTTATTTATATCATGTAGGACCCAAATATGAAATATTGCATATGAAAGCCCATTGAAGTTCGAGTTGTTGCTTACTATAATTTATCTAGTGAAAAGGGATATTAAATTTTTTTAATGCATTGAGATGAGAATATGTGGATGTTTTTAAATTTTACTTCTATGCAATATTCCATATTTATGAAACATTATTTATTAAGTAGCTTATACTATATTCAATAAGTTTGATATAAAACAGAAAAAGAGAGGGATAAAAATGAGCAATAAGAAGTTTATTTTGAAATTATTCATATGTAGTACTATACTTAGCACATTTGTATTTGCTTTCAATGATAAGCAAGCAGTTGCTGCTAGCGCTGGTAATGGGCTTGAAAACTGGTCAAAATGGATGCAACCTATACCCGATAACGTACCGTTAGCACGAATTTCAATTCCAGGAACACATGATAGTGGAACGTTCAAGTTGCAAAATCCGATAAAGCAAGTATGGGGAATGACGCAAGAATATAATTTTCGTTACCAAATGGATCACGGAGCTAGAATTTTTGATATTAGAGGGCGTTTAACAGATGATAATACGATAGTTCTTCATCATGGGCCATTATATCTTTATGTAACATTGCATGAATTTATAAATGAAGCGAAACAATTTTTAAAAGATAATCCAAGTGAAACGATTATTATGTCTTTAAAAAAAGAGTATGAGGATATGAAAGGGGCAGAAGATTCATTTAGTAGTACGTTTGAAAAAAATATTTTCCTGATCCTATCTTTTTAAAAACAGAAGGGAATATAAGACTTGGAGATGCTCGAGGGAAAATTGTGCTACTAAAAAGATACAGTGGTAGTAATGAATCTGGAGGATATAATAATTTTTATTGGCCAGATAATGAGACGTTTACGACAACTGTAAATCAAAATGTAAATGTAACAGTACAAGATAAATATAAAGTGAGTTATGATGAGAAAGTAAAATCTATTAAAGATACGATAAATGAAACGATTAACAACAGTGAAGATTGTAATCATCTATATATTAATTTTACAAGCTTGTCTTCTGGTGGTACAGCATGGAATAGTCCATATTATTATGCGTCCTACATAAATCCTGAAATTGCAAACTATATGAAGCAAAAGAATCCTACGAGAGTGGGCTGGGTAATTCAAGATTATATAAATGAAAAATGGTCCCCAATACTTTATGAAGAAGTTATAAGAGCGAATAAGTCACTTGTAAAAGAGTAAAGATTGTCATAGTAAGAAGCGATGAAATACATCGCTTCTTTTTTGTTTTCTAAAAATTAACATCAAATATAGCTTTACATATCGTACGTTCATGATAGAAAAAAATCGAAACTTAAGCTATAATTACTACATATAAAATTTGTACCTATAAATTTTATATGTAGTAATGAATTTGATTTATTGTAATGAAACGGAGGTATATATTATGAAGTTTCCACATGATTTTTTATTCGGGGCTGCTTCAGCTTCTTATCAAGTAGAAGGTGCATGGAATGAGGATGGAAAAGGTGTTACGAATTGGGATGAGTTTTCAAAAATTCCTGGCAAAACATACGATGGAACAAATGGTGATATAGCGGTTGATCATTATCATCGATATAAGGAAGATGTTCGTTTAATGGCTGAGATGGGATTGGAATCGTATCGTTTTTCGATTTCTTGGGCGAGAATATTGCCGACTGGAGATGGAGAGGTAAATGAAAAAGGAATTGAATTTTATAACAATTTAATTGATGAATGTTTAAAGTACGGGATTGTACCGTTTGCCACTTTATATCATTGGGATCTACCATTACCGTTAGAAAAAGATGGTGGGTGGACGAATAAACGAACAGCAGAGGCTTTTGTAAAGTATGCAGAAATTTGCTTTAAGGCATTTGGTGATAGAGTGAAACATTGGATTACTTTTAATGAAACAGTAATGTTTTGTGGATTAGGCTATTTAAAAGGTGCACATCCACCAGGAATACAAAATGATGTTCCAAAGTATTTTCAAGCGACTCATTATGTATTTTATGCGCATGCGAAAACAGTTGCGGTGTACAAGCAGCTGAAACAGTATGGGGAGATTGGGATTACACATGTTTTCTTACCTGCTTATAGTGTGGATGATCAAAAAGAAAATATACTAGCAGCAAATCATGCGAATGAATATGAAACGTACTGGTACTACGATTCAGTTTTAAAAGGTGAGTATCCGTCTTATGTTGTACAACAATTAAAGGAAAATGGGTGGACTCCTAATTGGACGGTTGAAGAATTAGAAATCATTAAACAAAATGCTGAAAAAAATGATTTTATTGGCTTGAATTATTATCAGCCAATACGAGTAGAAAGATATGATATGGATATAAAGAGCGAGGAGCATTCTCGAGAAAACTCAACACTTGCTCCAGGTAATCCTTCTTTCGATGGTTTTTATCGAACAGTAAAAATGGATGATAAAACATATACCAAATGGGGGTGGGAAATATCTCCCGAAGGTTTCTTAGATGGGTTGCATATGTTGAAAGCGCGTTACGGTGACATAAAGATGTATGTAACGGAAAATGGACTTGGTGATGAAGATCCAATCATTGACGGAGAAATTGTAGATGTTCCGCGAATTAAATTTATTGAAGAGCATTTAAAAGTAATGAAGCGTGCAATTCAAGAGGGAATTAATTTAAAAGGTTATTATGCATGGTCAGTTATTGATTTATTAAGTTGGTTAAATGGATATAAAAAGCAATATGGCTTTATTTTTGTCGATCATAATGATAACTTAAAACGTAAGAAGAAACTTTCGTTTCATTGGTATAAACATGTGATCGAAACGAGAGGAGAAGAGTTATAACAGATAAAAGAGTATTTTAGGAGAAAGTGTATGAGTGCAAAGTATAAACAAATTGCAGATGTGTTAGAGCAAAACATTCGAGATGGGCTTTTTAATGAAACGAAAAAATTACCTACAGAAGAAGCGTTGATGAATCGATTTGAAGTAAGCCGTAATACGATACGTAAAGTAATTAGTCAGCTTGTGAATAGAGGTTATATTTTTCAAGTGCAAGGTAGTGGTATGTTTTTACGTGAAACTTCTGTAACAGATTACATTAATTTAGGAAGTTTACGTGGATTAACGAAAAATCTCGTTTCACAAAATATTGAAACGAAAGTGCTAGAGATTGAAGTAATAGAGGCAAATGAAGAGATAGTAGAACGGATGCAATGCGAGATTGGAACTAGGTTATATTTCTTGAAGCGCGTAAGAATTGTAGATGGGAAACCATTCTCTATTGAAGTAAGTTATTTCAAAAAAGATATCATTCCTTATTTGAATGAAGAAATAGCATTAAGTTCTGTATACAGTTATTTCATTGAGGATTTACGATTAAATATTGGCTTTGCCGATAAAGTTATTAGTTGTGAAAAAATAAATAAAGAAAATGCAAAGCTTTTAGAACTAAATGAAGGTGATCCAGCGCTTCTTATTGAAAATACAGTTTATCTTGTAAATGGAACAATTTTTGAGCTATCTCAATCAATGTTTCATTATGAAAAGACCAAACTTTTAAATCGAATTAATTTTAATTGAAAATGAATATAAGTAGCCTTGTAAAAAAGCAACTGGTCCTAAGTGAGCAGTTGCTTTTTATTTTTAAAGTGGATGAGCAAAAAAACACAAAAGTGGTTGGTCCGTTTTTTACAAACTTCTATTATGATAAGAGAAGAAAGGTAGTATTTTATTCATGCTTTAAAATAGACTGGCCTTAGAGAGGTGGAAGACAATGAGTTTTGCGATTTCACTAGTTGTTATTATTGTAGTTGTATCACTATTTGGGACCGTACTAGTCGCACGAAATGTAGAAGAGAATTACGGTAAGTCTACAAAGAGGAATGTAAAAAACTTATCTGCTATCTATATCATTCTTCTTTTAGGGCTTCTTGTGGGAGTTACTTGGTATGCGGTCGTTATTTTATAGAGTGTGTATATGATGAAGGAGTTAATGCATTGATGAAAAATGAGCGCCATGTTTTAGTTGTTTTCCCGCATCCAGATGATGAGTCGTATTGTGTGGCTGGCACAATTTTGGCTTATACGGAGCAGAAAGTCCCTCTTACCTATGTTTGCTTAACACTTGGTGAAATGGGGAGAGCGATGGGGAATCCACCTTTTGCAACTCGTGAATCTTTATATACAATTAGAGAGAAAGAGTTAAAGCGAGCTACAAATATTTTAGGGATTGAAGATTTACGTATGATGGGATATCGTGATAAAACTCTTGAATTTGAAGAGCCTGGAAAATTAAGAAGCTTGATTCAAAACTGTATTGAAGAATTGAATCCTTCTGTAGTTATTTCTTTCTATCCTGGGTATGCAGTTCATCCGGATCACGATGCAACAGGGGAAGCAGTAGTAGAGGTCTTAGCTAATATTTCGGAAAGTAAACGACCAGCCTTTTATGCTGTAGCTTTTTCGAAAAATCATGAAGACGAAATAGGACCTCCAGATTTTAAAAATGAAGTGAAAAAATATGTTTCGAAAAAATTGGAAGCATTACGAGCACATGCATCACAATTTACAACTAAAGTGGATGAGCTGGAAAGGGAGTATGAAGACGGTATTTCAGGCACAGTTGAGTGGTTAGAAAGAGAACCGTTTTGGATATATTCATTCAAAGATAAAAATATGTGATGCTACATCTGAAGGTGATGAATATGTATTTTGAATATAAGAATCGAAAGATTTTTTACAATATAGAAGGATCGGGTCCTGTCATATTGTTTTTACACGGTCTTGGAGGAAATTCGAATAATTGGTTATATCAAAGAAAATACTTCAAGAAGACATGGACCGTAATCTCACTCGATTTACCTGGGCATGGGAAATCCGAAGGGATGGAAATTAGTTTTAAAGAATATTCAAATGTTTTATATGAGTTATATAATCATTTAAAGCTAAAATCAGTAACAATTTGTGGTCTTTCAAAAGGAGCTAGAGTGGGTATCGATTTTGCTATTCAATATCCACGTTTTATTTCTAGCTTAATTGTTGTAAATGCATTTCCCTATTTAGAACCGGCAGATCGTAAAGAACGACTTGAAGTATATGATTTACTTAGCTTGCAGGATAAAGGGAAAACTTGGGCTGATACGTTATTGAGAGCAATGGGAGTAGAAGATAATGATGCAATTGTCCGAGGATTTCATCAATCCCTACAAATGATTCATCCGACGCATATTCAAAGGCTATTCGCTGAATTAGTTGATTACGATCAAAGACCATACCTCTCTAACATTGCATGTCCTGCATTAATAATACGAGGAGAGAATGATTATTTTGTTCCGGAAAAGTATGTGAGAGAATTTGAAAAACACCTGAGAAACGTGACCTTCGTTGAGTTGAAAAATAGTGGGCACTTGCCTTATTTAGAACAGCCTACTAGCTTTAATGTGACGGTAGAGGCATTTTTAAATCATGCGCTTGATTAATACCATTTTTGCAGTGAATACTGTTATTAATGAGTTCAGGGCACCAGCTTGGAGAGGAGGGAACTAAATGAAATGGCAACCGAATCGTGAAGATAAGATACCAGTTTATAAACAAATTGCTGATTACATTGAAAGAGGCATTTCTACGGGTGAATTCCCTTCTGATAGAAAATTACCTTCCGAGCGTATGTTAGCACAGAATTTACAAGTGAACCGGAGTACGGTCGTAGCTGCTTATGAGGAATTGAAATCACTTGGGGTAGTAGAACGGAAAAAAGGAAGCGGCACTCGGGTGAATACAGATATATGGGGTGTGTCACATAAACGAATACCGAACTGGGGTAGGTACGTTGAGGATGGATCGTTCTTACCTAATGTACCACTTGTTCAACAAATTCGAACGGAAACACAAAAAGATGATTTAATCAATTTAGCGAGTGGTGAATTGTCATCAGATTTAATTCCGAGTGATAGATTTCGAACAATTTTGTCGGAGAAAACATTTATGGGAAATCTCGGTTATGACCATCCGCTTGGAAATGAAATGTTGCGAAAAACCATTGCGGCACATGTCGAGCAATATAAACAAATAGAAGCAGATTCAAGCTCTATTCTTATTACATCTGGAGCTCAGCAAGCACTTAATCTTATCGTTCAATGTTTGTTAAAGCCTGGAGATGCGATTGCAATTGAGGATCCCTCCTATTGTTATTCACTTCCGATGTTTAAATCAGCAGGTTTAAAAATATTCCGTTTACCAGTTGATCAGCATGGTATGAATCCAGATGACTTAATCGATTTGCACAAAAAGCATCGCATTCGTATGGTGTTTTTAAATCCGGATTATCAAAATCCAACTGGAACGGTACTTTCATTGGCAAGACGTAAAAAGGTTTTAGAACTATCTTCTGAATTTGGTATACCGATTGTAGAAGATGATCCGTATAGTTTGACTTCTTTTAATGGAGAAGTGAATCCAACATTGAAATCGATGGATCAAAATGGGAATGTTCTTTATGTGAGCTCATTATCAAAAATTGTTGCATCAGGATTACGTATTGGTTGGGTAATTGGCCCCACGCGCGTAATTGAGAGATTGGCAGATGCGAAGCAGCAAGTTGATTTCGGTCATAGTGTATTTACACAGTGGGTAGCGAACCAATTTTTAGAATCTGAGGATTTTCATACGCATATTACGTTGCTTCGTGGACAACTGAAACAAAGAAGAGATGAGTTAATTAGAAAGCTTGAAGAAATATTAGGGGATCAGATTGAATTTTTTGTTCCTGAGGGCGGAATACATTTATGGTGCAAAGTGCAAGGAACGTTTGATGAATATCATTTACTAGGTGAATCTATACAAAATGGTGTAGCATTTGTCCCAGGAAGCGTCCTAGGTTCGAAAAGTGAATATGTCCGATTTACTTTTGGCAGAGCGAATGTAGAACAAATTCAGCTTGGAGTTACAAGGTTTGCGGAAACATTAAATGAGATTTCATAATAGTGAAGCGTAATATGGAAATGAGGGAAAGAAATGAAGTACGTGACGCTTTTACTTCAAGTAGGCGTGCTATATGTGTTTAGCTTAGCTGGTACGTGGATTCAAGGAGTATTCCATCTGTCGATGCCAGGAAGTTTAATAGGGATGTTAATATTGTTTCTACTCCTTTCTACTCGTATTTTTCCATTAAAGTGGTTTGAGGTAGGGGCAGAAAAGTTAATAGTATTTTTACCGTTATTTCTAATTCCTTCGACAACAGGATTAATGGAATATGGATCTTTTCTTTTAAGTAAGGGGAGTGTTATATTCCTTTTAGTAGTTGCAAGTACGGTAGTAACATTGATTGTTTCAGGGTATGTAAGTCAATTATTAGTAACATCAAAAAAATAAAATCGACAAGGTGCACGATTCAAATGGTCTTAATTATTATTACTGTAGTAATTTATTTATTGGCGACAAAGTTATATAAAAAATTTACGTTTCCATTTACGTTACCGGTATTAACAGTTACAGCAATTATGATTTGCTTATTTTTGATATTTGGTATTTCTCATCATGAGTATAAGGAAAATGGGGGAGACATTCTTTCAGGTTTTTTGAGTCCTGCAATTGTAGCGTTAGCCATACCTCTATTTAAAGAGCGAGAGATACTTATGAAAAACTTTTTAGCGATACTAATCGGCGTAGTGATAGGTATAGTGGCTTTAACGAGTATGAATGTAGTGATTGGTGGAATTTTAAATCTAGATAAGGAACTTATATTAACAACTTTACCACAATTAGCGACAATGCCTATTGCCATTTCATTAGCGGATCAAATTGGTGGCATTCCATCTATGACTTCTAGTTTTGTAGTTGTTGCAGGAATAACAGGTGCTATTATCGGACCGACAGTACTTAAGTTTTTCCGAATAACAAGTACGATTGGAAAAGGAGTGGGGATGGGCTGTGCATCACATATTATTGGTGTGAGCCGTCTAGTGAAAGAAGGAGAGAAAGAGGCAACTATCGGTTCGGTAACGATGATTGTAACAGGGATACTTATTAGTATATTAGTACCTTATGGAGTGAAATTTTTATTTTGAAAATTAATGAATCGTAATAAGGAGCATAACACTACTCATTTTAGAGCGTAATGGAGATGATTAAAATGACAACATGGTTTATAGTTACATTATTTATTTTTGGTGCTCTTAAAGTACTAGTTTCTAGTATGCCAACTTCTGTTGTAGAATCAATTATTAGTAGATTTGAGTTACACCAAAAACTTGATGAGGAAAATACTACTGTAACGGTAGATGGGGAAAGTATAGAAGGAGAAATGAAACTTCAAGTTATTCATGAATTTAACGAGGCTTTATTTTTAGATAAACATTATTTTCCGCCGCAAGGGAATGGTACACCGATAGTCATGGAGACGAAGAAAGGAAAAAGAGAGATTAGATTTTCTATATATAGCTACGAGGAACACGTTGATGTAGTAAAGCAATATAAGAAGAAAGTAGTTGCATATCGTTTGCGATCAAAAAGCCTTCAAAGTCGTTCAGTAGCAGTGACTGAAGATTATGCTTAAGGAGAGACCGTTATTATAACGGTCTCTTTATTTTTGCATCCAAGTATATAATTTCCAAATAAGAGAAAAGAAAATGATATATCCAAATAAAGAATAAGCATGATGCCAATTCCCGTTATGTACAAATAAACCTAACCGCTCAGCAACTTGTTCAAAAATACTAGCACAAAGCCCTATTAAAATAATAAATATAGTTCTAGAAACTGCAGATAATGTTTTTGAAATTTGTATGAAAATGATTGTTAAAATTGGTAGCACAAACAACGTAAAGCCTATGTTAACTGAAAATATAGATGAGAAAGGTCTAACTGGAAAGGAATATATTTGTGTATGCACAAAGAAAGCATCTAAGCAAGTTCCAATAATAGAAGAAAGTAAGACTGTAACTAATAATGCTAAAAAATCATTCTTCTTCTCGAAGGAGGACATTTTTCTTTGCGAGAATTGCGAGTTCAATTTTTTCGAGTGTTTTGCAGTAGTCTTCTGTAATTTTTCCATTTATATTTTCCTCCTTATCAACTAAATAATTTACAACTTGCCAATCGTTAAACCAATCTTCATTTTCAACTTCTTCATGTTTCATATCCCGCCATGCATAGATGAGTGCAGGGCTGTATATACGATACGCGTCACTACGTAACTGGCATTTCTTTATTCGGCGTTTATAAAACTCACGTGAAAAAGATTCATTTACACTAGAAAATAAATGAGGCCAGTAATCTTTTCTTGAGCCTGTATGTGGATGGTGATGGACCCAGTTTATTATTTGAGATAAAATATGTGTATCCCGAAATAACAATGAATACAACCGTTTTCCAAGTGAAATTCGTTCATGCAAAGAAGTGAAATGTTTCATTGTATCACCAAATAGTAATACTTTTTGCTTTTTATCATTTTCGTAAAATGGGAAAAGGATATGATTAAACTGAAAAAAATCAAAGAGTTTAAATCCAATACTATTTAATACAGTCTTTTTAAAGTGTGCATTTTGAATAACTCTTTTTTCTAAGTAGTTTTGTTCATTAATAATAGTTGCGATCGCTAATGTTTTTTTGTTACCTGTTTTCCAAAAATCGTTCCACATTGTTTCCATAAATGTAGAAACATTTAAGTGAGTGAGAAGGTGAAATAGCTTTTTTGATTTTTTTACACTTTGCTCATATAGTAAAAATTGAGGATATACATCTTGGAAAATGAGCCAATTTCCTCTTTCTAAAAAAGAGAAAAATGTAATTTGATCTTTCTCGGATAAAAGCCTCGTATATAAATCTCCCTTTAAATCTGTCATATTCCAGCCACCGTTACGTGATACGATATGCCCAAGTAGTGCCCAATGTATTTCTGGATATTGAATGTAAAATTGGTAGTATGCACGTGTTCTTGTGACGTTATTTTTATTTAGTTCTTTTGTCTGAGCTTTAATTTTATCGATGATAAGTTGCTCTTCTTTCGTTAATTTATATATGGTAACAGAAGAGATGAGATCGCTTTTTTGTTGTAACTCGTTTTTCACGTCGAATAGGGAGAGAGGGAGTGCTTTTGAGAATTCTTTAGATGTATTGTTTGAATTGCTTTGGTACATTCCATTACCTCCCTTTTCTATGAGTTTAAATGTGGTATTGGTTATGAATCATTCCATTTATCTCGCTATTAACGAGCAGTAAGACTCCCATCTCAAAAGTCGGCTAAAGCAAAGAAGTTAGGTGAGGGTGGGGCTGCTCGTAAAAGCCCGACTGATTCAACTAATAATCAGTCGGGGATGGACAAAATCCCCACTAATTAAAGTTTCACTTTATTTTATTACGAGCATAAGAAATAAATGAGCGGTGTTTTTTAAACCAGTAATATAGTTATCATTCAAACAGTATAAAGAAAATCTAATTGCTAAGAAGTGAAATGAAAAACAGAAACTATTAAAAAATAGTTTCTGTTTTTTTATTTTGTCAATTAAATGTAACAAACGACGATTATGATTTGAATCAATTGAAAATAATTCAATAACCTTAATAAATACAATTTGAATTGAAATATATGGTAGGAGGAAAAGGAATGCTTAATAAAATAATTTTAATTACTGGTGGTACAGGTTCGTGGGGATATGAACTTATAAAACAACTATTAGAAAAATCACCGAAAGAAATTAGAGTTTTTTCAAGGAATGAAACGGTTCAGTTTGAAATGCAGCAACAGTTTATAAATGAAGAGAGATTGAAATTTATTATTGGAGATATTCGTGATAAAGAGCAACTAGTATATGCTTGCCAAGGTGTACATTATGTATTTCATCTTGCAGCTTTAAAGCATGTTCCAGTATGTGAATATTATCCTTATGAAGCTATAAAAACAAATATACATGGTACGCAAAATGTAATTGAAGCATCTATCCAGAATCAAGTTGAGAAAGTTATATATGTTTCAACTGATAAAGCGGCCGATCCATCAAATACGTATGGGATGACAAAAGCAATTGGTGAAAAATTAATGGTTCATGCGAATGTGCAAACGAAGAAAACAAAATTCATTTGTGTTCGTGGCGGAAATGTTTTAGGAACGAGTGGAAGTGTGGTACCGCTTTTTAAAAAGCAAATTAAGCAATCTTCAAAAGTAGGGATTACCGATGCAAATATGACTAGATTTTTCTTAACCATTGAAGATGCTGTTGGATTGTTATTTAAAGCAGCATCTGAAGGAAGAGGAGGAGAAATCTTTGTTATGAAAATGCCAGCATGTAAAATAACGGATTTAGCAAGAATATTGATTGAAGATTCAAAAAAAGAAAACGTGAAGATAAAAGAGGTAGGGATAAGACCTGGTGAAAAATTAAGTGAAATGCTTTTATCTGAGGTAGAGAGTAAAACAAGTATTAGTTTTGATCAAAATTATTTTGTGGTACTACCGACTATTCCTATAGAAGGACTTCAAGAATATTATGCTAGTTATCCGCTTGTGGATGTGAAGAGTTTTAGTTCTCAACAAGACTTACTTACAAAACATGAGGTGAAACAAATGTTAGAAAAAGGAGGGTTTTTACGATGAAAAGAAATGCGAGCCTTTTAATAACTGGTGCAAATGGCTTCACAGGACGTCATGCTTGCCAATATTTTTTAGAGCAGGGCTTTCATGTAATTCCTATGTTTCAAAATCGTTCACATAGAGAAAAAATCGAAAATGGTATTACTTGTGATTTAACAAATAAGAGTGAAGTAATGAAGGTAATTAAACAAATAAAACCAGACTATGTATTGCATTTAGCAGGAAGAAACTCAGTTAATGAGTCTTGGACAGCTTCTCTGGAATATATAGAGATTAACGTAATAGGGACTTTATATTTATTAGAAGCCATTAAGCAGGAAGCCTCGCATTGTAAAACATTAGTTATAGGATCTGCATTGCAAGCAGATAGTATGAAAAACATAAAAGTTTCAAATCCATATAGTTTAAGTAAAACTATGCAAGTCATTATTGCGGAGGCTTGGGGCGGATTAATGGATTCAAATATTATCATTGCAAAGCCCTCAAATTTAATTGGTCCAGGAGTATCGAATGGTGTTTGTTCAATTCTCGCAAAAAAAATGATAGATATAGAATCAGGTAGAAGTAAAGCGATTATTGAAGTAAACAGTTTGAAAGATAGTAGAGACTTTATAGATGTACGTGATGCAGTTAAAGCGTATCATGTGTTATTACGTGATGGTATAAATGGAAAACAATATAATATTGGATCAGGAGTAAAACGCTCTTTATTAGATGTATTGGAACAATATAAAGGATTAACACAGTTGAATTTTACTATAAAAGAAACAGAGAATAGTGAGAGCGGCTCAAATGAAAGTTTAGTATTAGAGGATATAAAAAAGTTAGGTTGGGTTCCAGAAATCCCATTTCAGCAATCATTAAAAGATGTACTTGAGTATGCGAAGTGTAGTGACATCTGCATTTAATGAAAAATATAAAAGGATGTAAGAAATATATGAATTGTTATGAGACTATAAATAATCAAAATATGCTATCGCTTTCGATTGTTGATACGCTGGATTGGAAAGATGAAGAAGAACACGTTTTGCGCATCTATGAGGCGATAAATACATGTCGAGCATATGTGGAAAAGGTTAATCGAAACCCCAAAACAATATATACAGGAACTAGGCCTGTAATCCAAGTCTTTACTCAGTATGAATGTAGTGAGTATGGAAATGATTTTTATGAACTTATCAAAGATCTTTTGCAAGACATAGGTCTGGAGTTAAAGATTTATATAAATCATAGTAAGTTAATGTACATTTGAAAGATTACTATAAAGCTAGACTTTTAATGATAAAGGTGGGATATAAGCTATGAATAAAACGATTCTCTTTACTGGGGGCGGTACAGCCGGACACGTAATGATTAATATGGTATTGATTCCTAAATTTATAGAAAAAGGATGGGGAGTTGAGTATATTGGATCTCAAAATGGAATTGAAAAATTATTAGTTCAAAATGTTAAGTACAATAGTATTTCAACGGGGAAGCTCCGGAGATATTGGGATTGGGAGAACTTTAAAGATCCTTTTAAAATTATAAAAGGCTGCTTACAAAGTTATAAATTAATTAAGAAAATAAAGCCTGACGTTATCTTTTCTGCAGGAGGATTTGTTTCAGTTCCTGTAGTTGTAGGGGCATGGTTAAATAGTGTACCTATCGTAATACGTGAACCAGATAGCACGTTAGGACTTGCAAATAAAATAGCATTACCTTTTGCTACAAAACTATGCACAACATTTCCTCATACAGGGAAGAATGTAAGTAATGAGAAAAAGGTTTATGTAGGACCAATTGTAAGGGAAGAAATTGAGAGAGGTAACGTATTACGAGGAAGAAGGTATTGTGAATTTCAGCAAGATAAGCCAGTATTGTTAATAATGGGTGGGAGTCAAGGTGCTAAGTGGATAAATGATATGGTAAGGAAAAGTTTAGATACATTATTATTAAGTTTTAATATTGTTCATATGTGTGGTAAAGGGAAGGTGGATCCTTCTATCGGAATGGAAGGTTATATGCAATTTGAATATATAGGAGAAGAGTTGCCACATATACTGAATATGGCAAGTGTTGTAGTTTCCAGAGCGGGTTCTACTGCTATTTCTGAATTGTTATTTTTGAAGAAACCGATGTTGCTTATTCCGTTAACTAATGGTTCCAGTAGAGGGGATCAAGTTTTAAATGCTGACTATTTTTCTAGGCAAGGGTATGCGGAAGTATTACTTCAAGATAGAATAAGCACCAGTACATTTACAGATGTGGTAAATAAGTTGTATGTAAATAAGGAGAGATATATTCAAAACATGAATGGATTTAAGAAAACAAATGAGGAGGGAATTCATCAATTAATAGATTTAATAAATGAAGTAGTTAAATAATAAAAAAAGGAAAGAAATTATTTTCTTTCCTTTTTACTATAGTTGTTCAAATTCATTATTACCTATAACGATTACATTCAGTATAGAGTTATATGCATTTTGATTTACTATGGACGAATACCGTTTTCTAACAGCTTAGTAAATGCATTGGCATAAATAGGTTTACTGTAATAGTAACCTTGAATAAACTGACATTTATTTTTTTGAAGGAAATTTACGTGTTCTTTCGTTTCTACGCCTTCAGCAATGACGGACATTCCTAATGTATTTGCTAATGTGATGATTGTTTTAATGATTTCCATTCCATCTTCACACGTTTCAGACATTGTAATAAATTCTCTTGGGATTTTTAACGTATCGATTGGATATAAAGGTAAGTAGGCTAGGGAAGAATAGCCTGTACCAAAGTCGTCGATTGAAATGTGAATCCCTAAACTTTTTAGTGTACGCAGTTTTATCAATGTTTCTCTCTCATCCATCATTGCAATTCGTTCTGTTAATTCTAGATCAAGGGAACTTGCTGGTAAGCCTGTAGTTGCTAAAGTAGAAGAAATAGATTTTACAAATCCTTCTTGTTCAAATTCTTTAGCAGATAAATTTACCCCTATTTTTAAATGCGAATATCCGAGTGCATGCCAACGTTTCATTTGCTCACAAGCCTGCTGTAATGTCCATTTTCCTATTGGAATAATTTGTAGTGTTTCTTCTGCAATCGGAATAAACTCGTATGGAGAAATAACACCTAATTCAGGATGATTCCACCTGATTAAAGCTTCTGCACCGATAATTTTATTAGATTCACTATCAACTTGAGGTTGATACAAAAGGAACAATTCTTCATTTTGTATTGCGTTTGGTAAATCTTTTTCTAATCGTAATCGTCTTTCGATTTTTTTAGCGATTACATCGTCATAAATAGAGACAGAGTTAAGCTCTTTTGCCTTTGCATCATACATTGCAACATTAGCGTTTTTCAGAAGTGTAGCGGTATCGATTCCGGAATGTGGATAAATGGAGATACCGATACTCAGTGATAAAGTTAATTTATGCTCATGTATGACAAACGGCTTTTCCATGCTTTCAAATAATTGGTTACATAACTCGAATAAGGAATATTCGTCAGTATAGTTTTCAATTAAGATTGTAAACTCATCACCACCGATTCTTGACAGATGAGTATGTGATGGAAGACATGATTGGAATCGCTTTGCTACTTCTTCTAATATGTAATCACCTGACGAATGTCCAAGTGTATCGTTAATTACTTTAAAGCGATCTAAATCTAAATATAATAATGCAAACTCACTTTGTGTTGTTTGAGCATTTTTTATAAATTTTCTTAGCTTCCTATGGAAAAAGGATCGATTCCCAATTTTCGTTACAGTATCGTGGAATGCTAAATATTTTATTTCTTCTTGTTGTTTTTTTAGTGCGGTAATATCCTTTACCATAATATAGCTTCCTGAAATTTGTCCATCTATCATAATAGGAACGATGGTAACGTATAAAAAATAAGTAAAGCCATCTTTATATTGAGAACTAAGTTGTAAGGATGCTGATTCTTGTTGTTTAACTTTTTCTAATGCAGATATCAGTTTATGTTTATCTGCATCTAAAATAATAGAAAAACATGTCTCACCAAGTAACTCGTTCGTTGGTGCTCCAAGTAGTATACTTCCTGCTTTATTTACATTTAAGAATATTCCATTTAAATCAATCGTAAAAATGGGATCAGGATGATATTCATATAATGATTTGAATTTTTGTTGTTTCTGAGATAGGGCCTCTGATTTATGGACTAAATCAGAAGTTCTTAAAGTAACTTTTTCTTCTAGTTGAGCATTAAATACTTGTAAACGTTTTGTTAGGGTGTCGTTTTGCATACGCACAATAGAATGGCGAATAAGTACGAAAACAAAAGCGATACAATTTCCTGTAATGAGAGTTGAAGACGATGTTTGTTCTTTTAATGTAAACCCGATTAGTATTGCAACAGCAAGATAGGGAAATACGACTAAAACTTTCTTTCCTAGTATAGGGTTTACAATGAAATAATTTTTATGGCTATTATCATCTTCTGAAATAGACCCAGCTATTGCGATAAGCAATATAGGTATTCTATATAAAAGACGTAAAAATGTTATAGTGTCAGTTGATAAATGGGTATTTAAGTAAAAATAAATATAGTTAAAAGTTGCAGAACTAATTAATACAAAAATAAAGATATAAATTTTCCGCTTGGACTTAAAAATTGTTGGGCGGAAAAAGAGACTAACACCTAGTAGAAGAAATAATAGATCTGCAATTGGATATAGAAATGAAAGGAAAATATCTGCGAGTGAAAGTGAGAATATATTTAAATTTGGCTGATTAAATAAATACCATTCTAATGTGAATATGGAAGTAAGTACTATACATATATCACAAATAAAGAAAGCTTTTTCCCATTTATTGCATTCTTTTAAGATCTTATAGCAAAAAGCGATAAGGCAGAAGAATAGAAAAAACATGTAAAATACATCAGAAATAGTAAAATGATGTATTGGAAGTTCGAAAAAGGTATCTTGATACGTATATACTACTCTTCCTAATAAAAAACTACCAATTGCAATTGTAATACATATCCAAAAAGGATTTGAACTAACTTTTTTAGAGTATATAGAGTAAATTAGCGATATAAATGTAATGACTTCAACGATGAGTGAAGCGAAGCGTACATTGAAATTTGAAAAATTAGTAGGGAACAGAAAGAAAAACATAAAATAGATTGAATAGCATATTAATGTTGTGATTAATATACATAGCTGTAAATTTTTATTTAATTTCAAAAAAATCACCTTCTTTAAGCATGTACTATATTCGTAATATCTATACGTAATAATATTACTTAAGGATTGTATCAGATTTCCTTATAAAAAGCATGCTTATAAGGAAAAAAACAAGAGTGCAATAATTCTTGAAAATGAAAAAACACTACATTTAATGATTTTTAGTGTATCAAGATTTTAGATGGGAATTGTATATTTAGTCATCCAGTATATTTTAAAGGTTTTTTAGTGCTTTGCAAGTGGAGATGCAAATTTGCATATAAAATGATGGGATTTTCTTTCTAGGTGAGTTTTTGATTGTTATAGGCTAGTAAGTAACACCTTTGTATGTATCTATTTTCATACTAATGAGGGATTTCAAAAATGTTTTAAGAATATACAATAAAATATAGTCATTCATTACGTTTTTGGTATGGGAGGAAAAGCATGAAAAATTGGGTGAAGTTTCGAATAGCACGTCCAACAGATAAGTTTGAAGAGGTTATAGCATTCTATGAAAAAGGATTAGGTTTAAAGCGTATAGGTGAATTTTACGGTCATGAAGGTTACGATGGCGTCATGTTTGGACTACCAGATGAAGAATATCATTTAGAATTTACAAGATATATAGATGGGAGCCCATGTCCAGCTCCAACAAAAGATAACTTACTTGTATTTTACATGCGAGAAGATAGTGAAATGAAAAAAGTGAGTAAAAGGCTGCATACAATGGGGTATGGTGAAGTAGAACCAGAAAATCCGTATTGGAAAGAAAAGGGGATAACGATAGAAGATCCGGATGGTTGGAGAATTGTATTGATGAAAATAGAAGAATGAGGTGTGGCGAAACTAGAGGAGAAAGGCGTTTCGAGTTTTGATAGTGTAAAAGAAAATATATATAAGCTTCCTTGAAGGGGATAAAATCAAGGGGAAGCTTTTTTGTGAATTTATCTGAAAATTAACATTTGATAATTTGTTCTGGAAAGATATGGAATAAGAACGTATATTCTTATGGGTTGATAGTCATATCTTTAAAGAGGGATATAGAAAAGGGAGGAATTATGAATACATATATCTATATGGTTAGGCATGGTGAATCGCCAAAATTAGAAGGAAATGAAAGAACACGTGGATTAACTGAGAAGGGAATTTTAGATGCTCAAAGAATAACTGAGATATTAGAAACAGAGGGAATTAATACTTTCATTTCAAGTCCGTATAAGAGGGCTATGTTAACGATAGAAGAGTCAGCGAATCTCCATGAAAAAGAAATGTTAGTATATGAAGGTCTTAAAGAGTGTAAGTTTTCAAATGAAAATAAAATTATATCGGATAAGGAAGTGTACCCACTTGTAAAGGAGATGTTTTTTAATCCAGAATATGCACTGACGGATGGAGAGTCATATGCGGATTGTCAGCGAAGAGTAGTGAGAGTGTTAAAAGAAATATTAATGAATTTTCAAGGACATAAAATTGTAATTGGTACACATGGGCTTGTAATGACACTAATGATGAACTATTTTGATAATCAATATGGACTTGAATTTTTAATGAATACATCCAAACCGGATATATATAAGCTAGAATTTAAAGAAGAGCAATTAATGAATGTAGAGAGATTATGGAGAGAAGAATGAAATGGGGTATATGGAGTGTGTTTTAAAAATTACTTTTAAAACACACTCTTTTGCATTAAGTTGAGTTTTAAATATTTTCACTAATACGTTCTTTGTTTTTGTTATTTAAAGTATGTAAGAGTTTTTGAAATACCTTAAATGAATGCTGGAATATTGGACTTTGAATAAAAGTGTATAGAAAAGTTACGATAAAAACAGGACCTCCTAGCATGTATCCAATGACTAGTACAAAGCATTCTACAATAATTCGAGCACGGCTAATAGATAACCCAGTTTTGTCAGAAATGGTAAGCATGAATCCATCGCGGGGTCCAGCACCAATGCCAGCCGCAACGTACATGCCGCCCCCAATGCCTGTAATTGCAATACCAGAAAATAAAATGAGTAAGTTTATCCATAAATAATCACTAGCGTTTGGAAGGATTTTTGATTGTAAGAAAAAGTCCATAATAGGACCGATAAGTAGTGCATTTAAAAATGTGCCCACGTTTATATATTTTCGATCTACTAGTAAAGAGATAAGAACGAGACATAATCCACATATGACACTCCAAGTGCCAATTGTCCACCCAAATCGTTGGTAGAGAGCCATATTTAAAACTTCCCAAGGGTGTAAACCGAGGAATTTAACTTTGACTGCGAGAGCATTTCCAAGTCCAAAAAAAATTAATCCTAGGAAAAAAAGAAAATAGCGAAAGAGAGTTAGCCTCATCTTTAAAACCTCCCAATATATAATGATGTATATTACATGTTTGAATTTAAATGTACAAATGTTATGTCTTTTTATGATTTATTAAAAATGTAAATGGATATATATTTTCACAGTCAAAAAAGTTAAAATATTTCGTTATAAGGATTATAATAGAGAGAGAACTATAAAAGGAGTGAACGAATTTGAAACAAGAACTTATTGAAAGATTTACGAGATATGTAAAGATTGATACACAATCAAATGAAGAAAGTCATACAGTGCCTACAACACCAGGGCAAATTGAGTTTGGTAAGTTATTAGTGGAAGAGTTGAAAGAGATTGGGTTATCAGAAGTGACGATGGATGAAAATGGTTACGTAATGGCAACACTGCCTGCTAATACAGATAAGGATGTTCCTGTAATCGGCTTTTTAGCTCATTTAGACACAGCAACAGATTTTACAGGGGAAAACGTAAAACCACAAATTCATGAAAATTTTGATGGTAATGCGATTACGTTAAATGAAGAATTAAATGTTGTGTTAACACCTGAACAGTTCCCGGAATTACCATCATATAAAGGACATACAATTATTACAACTGATGGTACAACACTTCTTGGAGCAGATGATAAAGCTGGTCTTACAGAAATCATGGTCGCAATGAATTATTTAATACATAATCCGCAAATTAAGCATGGAAAAATAAGAGTAGCATTTACACCGGATGAAGAAATTGGCCGTGGACCATCGCATTTTGATGTAGAAGCGTTTGGTGCATCGTTTGCTTATACAATGGACGGAGGTCCATTAGGTGGTTTAGAATATGAGAGTTTTAACGCTGCAAGTGCCAAATTAACTTTTAGAGGGACAAATACACATCCTGGAACAGCGAAAAACAAAATGCGTAACGCAAGTAAACTCGCTATGGAATTCGATAGACAGTTACCAGTAGAAGAGGCGCCAGAATATACAGAGGGATATGAAGGGTTTTATCATTTACTCTCTTTAAATGGTGATGTCGAGCAAAGTAAAGCTTACTATATTATTCGAGATTTTGATCGTAATCATTTTGAAGCGCGTAAAAATAATATTAAAGATATTGTGAAAAACATGCAAGAGAAGTACGGCGAAGATGCAATCGTTTTAGAGATGAATGATCAGTATTATAATATGCTTGAAAAAATTGAACCGGTGAGAGAAATTGTTGATATTGCGTATGAGGCAATGAAAAGTTTAAATATTGAACCGAATATTCATCCAATTCGCGGTGGAACAGATGGATCGCAATTATCATATATGGGATTACCAACGCCAAATATTTTCACTGGTGGTGAAAACTATCACGGTAAATTTGAGTATGTTTCGGTAGATACTATGGAAAAAGCTGTTCAAGTAATTGTAGAAATCGCAAGACGATTTGAAGAACAAGCTTAAAAAGAGAACCAAGTAGTAATGAAGTGCTACTTGGTTCTTTTCTATAGTAAAAATACAAAGTGAAACTTGTTACAAGACGTTTGTAAAAGGGGGAAATGTTATGAGTGAAAATCAGTTTCATGGTTATATAGGGACATATACCAAAGCAGAGAGTAAGGGGATTTATAAATTTATACTTGATACGAACATCGGAGAACTTAAAGGGATTGAATTAGCAGCTCATATAGGAAGTCCGACATATGTAACGATTAGTCATAACAACGAGTACCTTTATTCTGTTGCGAAAGATAATGGGTTAGGTGGAATTGCTAGTTTTTCTATTCATAATAAATTCGGTAATCTAAATTCGATTAGCATGCAAGTTTTAGAAGGGGCATCGCCGTGCTATGTAAGTGTGAATCGGGAGAATAGTATAGTAGTAGCTAATTATCATAAAGGAACAGTAGAGTCCTATTTAGTGAAAAAGGATAATGGAAGTTTAAATGCTGCTACGGTAATTGTAGAACATAAAGGGTCAGGACCAAATAAGGAAAGGCAAGAAAAGGCACATGCTCATTATATAGATTTTACTCCTGATGAAAAATATGTAGTAGCAGTTGATTTAGGAATAGACAAGGTGATTACATATAAAGAAAGTGATGGAGAACTAATAGAAGTTACACGGTTATCTGTAAAACATGGTAGTGGTCCAAGGCATCTTATATTTCATCCAAGTGCGCAGTATGCATATGTTATGACAGAATTAAGTTCAGAGATTATTGTACTTCAATATGATGCAAAGAGTGGCAGTTTTAAAGAAAAACAATACATTTCTACATTACCTGAAGATTTTAGAAAAGATAGTTACGGAAGTGCAATTCACATTTCTTCTGATGGCAAGTTTGTTTACGCAGCAAATAGGGGACATAATAGTATCGCGGTTTTCCGAGTGAATGAGCACAATGGAGAGCTCGCTTTTATTGAAACAGTATCGACAGAAGGGGATTGGCCACGTGATTTTTCTTTAGATCCGGATGGAAAATTTTTAATTGCAGCGAATGAAAGATCTAATACTTTGACTTTATTTGCTAGGGATGAAATGACAGGGGAGCTAACGCTTGTACAGACGGACGTAAATGTTCCAGAGCCAGTATGTGTGAAGTTTTTACATGTGAAAAAATAGATAGGTTTCCCTATCTATTTTTTATTAGGAAATTTTAATATAGCACCCGCCACAAATAAAAAGTCGCGTAAGACTCCCAATTTGTCCAATTTGATGCAAATTCTTTTATTTCATTTTTAGTCGGTTTCTTTTCGGAACCTGTTATAAATTTAATTGCATTATGCAAACCAACATCATCAATTGGAAAAGCTGAAGGGAATCGTAAACAACGCATCAAAACATAGTGAGCTGTCCATGGCCCTATACCGCGAATGCTAGTTAATTGTTTTTCAGCTTGCTTCACATCTTGTATTTGTAATAGAGATTCTTTTGATAATTTACCTTCTGTAATGTGCTGCGCGACGTCAATTAAGTATTCGCACTTTCTTGTAGTCATTTTTAATGTTGCGAGATCTTCTGCATCTAAATTTGCTATTACTTCAGGTGATGGGAATATCCAATGTTTTCTACCGTTCCAATCTACATAATCGCCAAAATTTTCGACTAATCTTCTTTTTAGAGTATAGGCATATGTGAGGTTGATTTGTTGACCTAGAATCCCCCAGCATAGTGCTTCAAATAAATCCGGAATTCCCAAAGTACGAAGACCGTAAAATTCTTTAATGGGTTTTTGAAGGAGTGGGTCGTGTTTAGCTAATTTATAGAAGGGAGCTAAATCAGTAGTTAAATCAAACCACTCTTTTACATAGTTAGATACGGCATCGTGTGCCCATTTTTCAGAGACATATGATGCTCCTAAAAAACGTATTTGAATATTACTATTGGCATTCAAACCAATTTCAACTAATGGATTTATGTTTTGAACAGGAATGACTTTATAGATTTTATTGTTTTCAATATGAAACATACATTCATTTTTAGAACGCGATAGATAGCGTAAGTTTTCTTGAAAACTAAATTCTTTTGGAACGACTAAAGACAATATTTCATTACAATCCTCTGTCATATTTACTCCTCCCGAAGCGCTTCTAATTTGAGCAATTCTTTTTTCATTTCTAAACCACCTCTAAAACCGGTAAGTTTACCATTTTTCCCAATAACGCGGTGACAAGGAATAGTGATAAGCAGAGGATTTGCCCCAACGGCAGTCCCAACGGCACGTACAGCTGTAGGTTTTTGAATTCTTTCTGCAATTTCTGAATAAGAATATGTTTTTCCATAAGGAATTTCACGTACCGTATTCCAAACAGATAATTGAAATTCAGTTCCGTAAGCATCAATAGGGAATGTAAAAGTTTCTCGCTTGTTTTCTAAATACTCGATAACTTCTTTCGTATATGTTAGCAGGTAATCTGGATTGTGAGTCAATATATGCTGTGGCAGTTTTTTTCTAGCCCACAAATTTAGTTCTTCAAAGTTTTCGTCTTGAGATCCAATGAAACATAGTCCATTTTCAGTTGCAGCAATATGCAAGCACCAATTTTTATGTGTAATTAGCGCCCAATATATAGATTTATTTTTATAGGAATTCATTATTGTATCCCTCTTTCATTTCGTTCTTTTTTCGATATTCAGTAGGAGTAAATCCGGTTTTCTTTTTAAATAAAGTTGCGAAATACTCCGAGTTTTCTATCCCGACAGCAGTACTAATTTCCTTAACGGATTGATTTGTATGTGAAAGATATTCTGCCGCTTTTTTAATTCTGAATTGCTGTATATATTCTATTGGACTAATCCCTACAATTTTCTTGAAAGTGCGTTGTAGATGATAAGGGCTACCATGGCATATTTCTGCGAGTAAGTCGAGGGTTAGCACGTCACAATAATGTTTTTGGATATATTCTTTAATTTGCTCTACCCATTCTTCATTAGGTAAAGTTAGCCCGTTTGGTTTACAACGTTTACACGGACGAAAATTTTCATGTAATGCTTGCTCTGCCTTAAGAAAAATACGTACATTGTTTTTATTCGGTATTCTCGATTTACATGATGGTCGGCAAAAAATACCGGTTGATTTTACAGCGTAAAAGAATTTGTCATCATATATGGAGTCATTATGAATAATTGCTTGCCAATACTCATTTGTTACTGTGAACTCTTCATTATGCACAGAACATCACCTCTGGCATTAGTATAACCTGAATAAAGTACGTATGTACGTATTTACGAATGTAAGAGCAAGATTACAAAGATGAAACTATGATAGGGTATCTATTTTGTGTTAGCATGAAAATTGAAAATGCACATCAAGAGGAGGAACATAGATGAAGTTGATTTCATGGAATGTAAATGGTTTGCGAGCAGTTATTGCAAAAGGTGGATTTCTAGAATATCTAGAAGAATCTAATGCAGATATATTTTGTTTACAGGAAATTAAATTACAAAGTGGACAAATTGATTTAAATTCCGAGGGATATTATACATATTGGAATTATGCTGTGAAAAAAGGCTACTCAGGAACGGCTATTTTCACGAAAAAAGAACCGATTTCTGTTACATATGGTTTAGGGATTGAAGAGCATGATCAAGAAGGACGAGTTATTACGTTAGAATTCGAAGATTTTTATATGATAACGTTATATACACCAAATTCAAAACGTGGATTAGAACGATTAGATTATAGAATGAAATGGGAAGATGATTTCCGGGCGTATATTAAGCGGTTAGATGAGAAGAAACCAGTTGTTTTTTGCGGTGATTTAAACGTTGCTCATAAAGAAATCGATTTAAAAAATCCGAAAAGTAATCGGAAAAATCCTGGTTTTTCGGATGAAGAAAGAGAGAAATTCACATGTGTTTTAGAGGCGGGATTCATTGATACGTATCGCTATCTTTATCCTGATCAAGAAGGAGCGTACTCATGGTGGTCATATCGTATGGGTGCAAGAGCGAAAAATATCGGTTGGCGTTTAGACTACTTTGTGATTTCTGAAAGGCTAAAACATAAAATTACCGATGCGAAAATTAATAGTGAAGTGATGGGATCGGACCATTGTCCAGTTGAATTACATATAGATTTCTAAAAAAAGAAGTATCTTCCTGAAAAAAAGGAGATACTTCTTTTTTGTTCAGTTTGTTAAAATTTTTCAAATCATTCTTGAAATAATCTGATATTAAATATATACTTAATAACGATAATCATTATCACTGTTAGTGATTATCGTGGGATGAGGGTTGTAAAGAATTTAATACTAGGGGAAGTGAACGAGAATGGCTCTCCATTTTACGTAGATTTATTAATGATGTGAAATATAGATGAGGATTATGTTTCATATAATTAAGTTTCATTGTTGAAATAATATATTTGAAGATTTCGAGAGGAGATATATAAAGATGAACAAGAAGTTATTTACATTAGGGATGGTTACAGTTTTAAGTGTTGGTTTAGCAGCATGTAATAGTGCAGACAAAACTTCTGGGGAACAAAAACAACAGACAAAGGCTACGGAAACGAAAAAAGACGAAAAGCGAAAGATTACATATTTAGGTAAAGAATATACAGTACCAGCAAAAGTAGATAAAATTGCGACAGCTAGTTTAGAGTCAATGGAAGATGCGGCAGTACTTGGAATTAAACCGGTAGGTGCAATTACGGTTGGTGGGAAATTACCAGGGAACGTTGCAAAAGATTTAGAAGGTGCGAAATCTGTCGGTGAGAAAATGGAACCCAACTTTGAAACATTACTTCAATTAAAACCTGATGTTATTACATCAAGTACGAAATTCCCAGCAGAAGCGGCTGAGAAATTTACGAAGGTAGCTCCAACAATCCCAATATCACATGTTTCTACAGATTGGGAAGAAAACTTAAAATTAATGGGAGAACTATCTGGTAAAAAAGACAAAGCAGAAAAAATTATTAAGGATTATAAAGCAGACGCTGAAAAAGCGAAAGCAAAAATTGGAGATAAGTTAAAAGATAAAAAGGTACTTGTAATAAGATTAAGAGCGAATACATTATTCGTTTATCCAGAAGGAGTATACTTCAACCCTGTAATTTATAAAGACCTTGGATTAACTGCTCCAGAACAACTTAAAAATGTAAAAACGCAAGAGAAACTCTCTTTAGAACAACTGGCTCAAATAAATCCAGATTACGTATTTTTACAATATGAAGCAAGTGAAAATAATAAACCAAAAGTACTAGAAGAAATAGAAAGTAATCCAATTTGGCAAAGTGTAAATGCTGTAAAAGAGAAGAAAGTATTTGTAAATACTGTAGATCCTATTGCACAAGGTGGTACTGCTTGGAGTAAAACAGTATTTTTAAAAGAAGCAGTGAAAAATTTGACTAAATAATAAAATTAGTAAGGTGCGTTGAATGATATGCGGAAAATAAATTCACTTCCAATGATAATTTTATGCTTAGCACCCATATGTATTTTACTTACTGTTATTTTATCTATCTTATATGGGACAAAAAATATCGATTTTGAAACGACGTGGAATGCATTGTTTCATTTTGATTCGAGTAATGTAAATCATAATATTATTGTTACATCTCGTTTACCAAGGGTAATTGGAGCTCTTTTAGTTGGAGCTTTTCTAGCCATATCAGGAGCACTTATGCAGGGGATGACAAGGAATTATCTTGCATCCCCTTCTATTATGGGTGTGACGGATGGTTCTGCTTTTGTTATTACAATGTGTATGGTATTCCTTCCGGGAATGTCTTCAGTCAACATGATTTTATGTTCTATGCTGGGTTCAGCATTAGGCGCGGGGATTGTTTTTGGATTTGGTTCACTGCTTAGAAACGGATTGTCACCTGTAAGATTAGCAATTATAGGAACCGTGATAGGGACATTTTTAAGTAGTCTTTCTGCCGCAATTGCTTCTTATTTTCAAGTCTCTCAAAATATTAGTTTTTGGTACAATGCGAAATTAGATCAAGTAGATCCCAATATACTTAAATTAGCAATTCCTTTTGGTATAGTTGGTATTATTTTAGCACTTCTTATTTCAAAATCTATTACAATCCTTTCATTGGGAGAAGAAGTGTCTATTAATTTAGGACAGCGTACGAAAATTATAAAAATGACTGCAATTTTATCTGTTGTATTTCTGACTGGCACAGCAGTTGCTTTAGTAGGGAAAATAGGTTTTGTAGGACTAATTATTCCTCATATTACCCGCTTTTTAATCGGTGTAGATTATAAATGGATTGTGCCTTGTGCTGGAGTAATTGGTGGTGTGTTTCTTGCTTTATGTGATGTGTTAAGCAGATTTGTAAACTATCCATTTGAAACACCAATAGGCGTTGTTACGTCTCTAATTGGAATTCCTTTCTTCCTTTATTTAATTCGTACAAGAGGGGGAGAGAGACATGCTTAAAGGCTCAAGTCAGCGTTTTGTAATGACTATGGGTACTATTATACTTTTAATTTTATGTACCATTTATATTAGCTTAACGAATGGTACATTTGATATTACAATTATGGACGTCTTTCGAACAATTTTTCGGATTGATCCAGTCCCAGAACATGATTTAGTTATATTTGATTTTAGACTGCCGCGAATCATAATTGCTGGCCTAGTAGGATTAGGTCTAGGGATAGCTGGCGCTGTTATTCAAGGGATTACGAGAAATGGTTTAGCAGATCCGGGTATTTTAGGAGTAAATGCTGGTGCAGGAACTGCAATCGTAATTTTTATGTTCTTTTTCCAAGGACAAATAAAGAGTACGGATTGGATTTCTATAATGATGATGCCGATGTTTGGCTTAGTTGGAGGGTTAGGCGCGGCTATATTAATTTATATATTTTCTTGGCGAAATGGAAAGTTAGATTCACAGCGTCTGTTACTAACAGGGATCGCAATAGGGTCAGGTTTCGGAGCGTTTTCTATGTATTTATCATTGAAAATGAAAGCAACTGACTTTGAAATGGCAGCTGTCTGGGTTTCAGGTAGCATATATAATGCAAACTGGAAATACATTATTGCAATGTTGCCGTGGCTTATTATATTAATTCCAATTATAAAAAAGAAAGCTTATTTGCTAGATTTATTTCAATTGGAAGAAACGAGTATTACAAGTCTAGGTGTTTCAGTAGAAAGAGAGAAGTCTATTCTATTATTAAGCAGTATTGGACTTGTAAGTGCATGTGTTGCTGTTTCAGGAAGTATTGGATTTATTGGTCTAATGGCGCCACATATAGCCAAAAGACTTGTTGGCATTCAACATAAATATGTAATTCCTACATGCGGAGTAATTGGGATGCTACTTGTAATTGCTTCAGATTTTATCGCAAAAACAATTTTTATGCCTGCAGAATTGCCTGTAGGGATTGTTATTGCTATTGTCGGTGTACCGTATTTCTTATATTTACTTTATAAGGCGAAAGCGTAAGAGGAGGAAATACAAGTGAATATTTTAAGTGCAAAAAACTTGGAAGCAAATTATGAAAAACTTACAGTGTTTCGCGATTTAAATGTGGAAATACAAAAGGGAAAAGTAACGACAATTATAGGTCCAAATGGATGCGGAAAATCGACATTATTAAAAACGATGGGAAGAATTTTAAAACAAAAAAGCGGTAAAGTATATTTACAAGGACAAGATTTAAATACGATTTCAACGAAAGAAATCGCGAAACAGTTAGCTTTGCTTCCGCAAAATCCGATTGCCCCGGGAGAGATTAAGGTAGAAGAGTTGGTTTCTTATGGGCGTTATCCACATCGTAATAACGTGAATAAGTTAACTTCAAAAGATAAAGAAATGATTGATTGGGCATTAGATATTACCAAAACATCAGCGTTTCGAACGAGACAAATTGCGAATTTATCAGGTGGACAAAGACAAAAAGTATGGCTAGCGATGGCATTAGCACAAGAGACAGAAGTGTTACTACTAGATGAACCAACGACATATCTTGATATGTCTCATCAATTAGATGTATTACAAATTGTGGAGAAGTTAAATAAAGAACATAATTGTACGGTCGTTATGGTATTACATGATATTAACCATGCAGCGAGGTTTTCAGATGAAATTATTGCAATGAAGGAAGGGGAAATCGTTACAACTGGAAGCCCAGAAGAGATTATTACAAATGAAGTATTAAAAGAAGTATTTCATATTGATGCGCGTGTCATGATTGATCCGTATAATGGGTCTCCTGTTTGTTTTGGATACGATAGCGTTATATCTCAAGAAGAGAAAGTAGAAATATATGTAACGAGTTAAGAAGGGGGGATGTAAGATGAATACTACTATTGAAAAACAGCAGATTATTACATCTAATACAGAACAGTGGAAAATGTATTCAAAATTAGAAGGTAAGGAATATCAAATTCATATTTCAAAGCCGAGGCAGCCGGCACCAGAGTCAGGATATCCTGTTATATACGTATTAGATGGCAATGCCTTTTTTCAAACATTCCATGAAGCGGTTAAAATACAATCAGTTAGAGCAGAAAAAACAGGTGTTTCACCAGCCATTATAGTAGGTATTGGTTATCGTATTGAAGGGGCATTTTCAGGTGAAGAAAGATGCTATGATTTTACGCCTAGCGTAATTTCAAAAGATGCTCCTTTAAAACCGGATGGTAAACCGTGGCCTAAAACAGGAGGGGCACATAACTTCTTTACGTTTATTGAAGAAGAATTGAAACCACAAATTGAAAATAATTTTGAAATTGATAAAGAGAAACAAACGTTATTTGGACATTCTCTAGGTGGATTATTTGCATTACATATACTATTTACAAATGTAAATGCTTTTCAAAATTATTTTATTAGTAGTCCGTCTATTTGGTGGAATAATCAATCCGTACTTGAAAAAGAAGAGAACCTTATAAATGAATTAAACAATGCTAAGTTTGAAACAGGGGTATTCCTTACAGTTGGGTCACTAGAACGAGAGCATATGGTTGTAGGTGCAAATGAATTATCAGAGCGCCTTCTCCAAGTAACACATGATAAACTTAAATTTAAGTTTTATGAAGCGGAAGGGGAGAATCACGCATCTGTTGTCCCAACGTCTTTAAGTAAAGGATTGCGATTTATTAGTCAAGTGTAGAAGACGTATATGAAAAAAGGTAAGCAATTGCTTACCTTTTTTCATTATTGTTTTATTGCCACGTACCCATCAATTAAAAAGCTAGTGAAAAAACGAGTGATTTGAGTAAAGCCACATTCCTCCATGATAGTTAGTAAATCTGTTTCAGAAATAGGAAACATTTCTTTTTCAAAAGAATTTTCAAATCGTTCCCAATCTTTTAATGGAATTTGATTTTGCATCATATGGTTGCGCCAAGCATTTAATTGTGCAGAAAACATACTTGTATGGGGTATACCATTTATTGAAGAGAGAAAGAATGGAGCACCGGGCTTTAAGCGACTACTAATTTCATTAAGTAACTCTTTTTTCCCCTTCATAGTTGGGATGAAGTGCAGAACAAGCATACAGGTGGCAGCGTCAAATAATGGATTGGTTAATAATGAATGAACAGTTCCATGTACAAAGTGAATTTGATTTTGTATGCCTGCGTTTTCAATTCTTTTTTTAGCTAACTGTAGCATGCTTTCAGATGGATCAACACCTGTAAAATAAAAATTGCTATTTTGTTTGCCTATTGAGAGGATTTCTTGTCCACCACCAGCACCTATAATTAGTAACTTTGGATTCATATTTTCTTTAGGGAGTGTAGTAAATAAGAAATGATTCATCATTTCATATAGGGTAAAATATCCAGGGATTTTCAACGGAATTGTTCGTTCATACGTATGTACAGTACAATCATTCCAGCTCATTTTTTAACCTCCTCTTTTACAATAAAGTTTCACTTTATTATGAAATGAAATGGTTAGAGGAAACAATCCCATAAATCTGGGGGGAATAAAGATGATTTATGAACAGGCAACGAAAGAAATAACAGTGTTAATGAAAAGCGAGAGCTCAACTAGACAATTCCAAAAAGGATTTTTAAATATATTAAAAAAGTTAATTCCATTTGATGCTTCCTGCTTCACCGCTATAGACCCACGCACATTTTTATCAACCGGGGCATATACAGATCGAATAATTGAACAGCTGCATTCGCTGTTATTTATGAATGAATTTTTAGAGGATGATTACAACAAATTTAAAGATTTAGCACGAAAGGCCCCCCATGTTGGCGCGATACGTATTGTCACAAATGATAATCCGATAAAAAGCGCTAGGTATCGAAATATTTTAAAACCAGCCGGTTTTATAGATGAAGTAAGAGTGGTTTGTATGAGTAAAGGAAAATGTTTTGGACACTTAAGTTTGTTTCGAGATAATACAAGAGTATCTTTTCAACAAAATGAATGTGAGTATTTATCAAAAATAAGCTCTATTGTGGGAGATACATTAAGAAAATCATTTATAACATGTTCAGAGGAACAAGTGGAAGTAGTAGGAACGGGTACGATTATATTAAATGAAAAATTTGACCTACTATATTGGGATCAAAATGGAAAGGCGTGGCTATCCACTCTTAGAACATATGAACAATTGAATGAAGATGACGTTCCAAGGCCAATACGTGCGGTTTGTTCAAGAGTGAAAGCCAACGAATCTAATAGGGAAGCAGCAGATGAAGGGGAAATGGTAGGTATTGGTTTATCTTGTGGACAATTTTTAGTTATTCGCGCGAGTAGGTTAGAAGGTTACGGTAGTTGTAATGATGGCTATATAGTTTTGTTTGAAAGAGCGAGGCCGGAAGAAGTTTTTCCCCTTATTGCAGATTCTTATAGTCTTTCTCAAAGAGAGAAGCAAGTGATAGTAGGGATTGTTAGAGGAATGTCAACAAAAGACGTGGCGGAAGAATTGCATATTTCTACGTATACAGTTCAAGATCATTTTAAATCCATTTTTGAAAAGGTAGGGGTATGTAGTAGAAATGAACTTATATGGGAGGTTTTTTCGAAGTTTTGTTTTTCTAAAGAGAAGTAATAATAGAAAAGAATCCAAAGTCATTTAGGATTCTTTTTTTATAATTTTTTTTCGGTTAATAAGGTATACTGTATACATAATCAAATATATACTTGAATAAGAGGTGTTACTTATGAAAGAAGAACATTGTGAACTTTGTTATCACGATGAGCAAAAAGTAAAGCATGCAAGTGACATGTTGGAGAAAGAAAATATAAGTAGTGTAGCGAAAATGTTTAAGGCACTTGCAGATGAAACACGTTTGAAAATTGCTTATGCGCTGTATACGGAAAATGAGCTTTGCGTACGAGATGTCGCAAGTATTATTCATAGCAGTATTGCAACGGCATCGCATCATTTAAGACTATTACAAACAATAGGATTAGCGAAAAAGCGTAAAGAAGGGAAACTTGTTTTTTATTCATTAGATGACTCTCACGTAAATGGATTAATTGAATTAGCGTTTAGTCATAGTAGTGAAATGAACAAGAAAGAACTTGATATGTAATCATGCATTTTCATAAAGATACTTCTTTATGAAAATGCAACTTTAAAAGGAGAGGAGATAATAAGTATGGTAAAGCTAGTTTTAATACGGCACGGACAAAGTGAATGGAATGTTGAAAATCGGTTTACAGGTTGGACGGATGTAGACTTATCAAATGCTGGTCTTCGAGAAGCAAGAGAAGCTGGGGAGATTTTGAAAGCCGATGGATTCTCATTCGATATAGCATATACATCTGTTTTAAAAAGAGCGATGCGTACTTTGTGGATTACTCTTGAGGAAATGGATTTGATGTGGATACCTATTCATAAAACCTGGAAATTAAATGAGAGACATTACGGTGCACTTCAAGGATTAAATAAAGAAGAAACAGCGAGAAAATATGGTGATGAGAGAGTAACTTTATGGAGACGTTCAACAAATGTACGCCCACCAGCTCTTACAAAAGATGATGAGAGATATGAAGCGGCACATCCGAAGTATAGAGATTTAAAAGAAAATAAGTTTCCCCTTACAGAAAATCTAGAAGATACAGAAAAACGAGTTGTTTCATATTGGGATGAAGAAATAGCCCCTAATTTAAAAGGTGGAAAAAAAGTGATTATTGCAGCGCATGGAAATACAATACGAGCTTTAGTAAAACATTTAGATCAAATTTCAGATGAAGATATAGAATATGTAAACATTCCAACAGGAACACCATTAGTTTATGAATTAGATAACGATTTAAAACCGATATGTCATTATTATTTAAGGGGAAAAGGAGAAGTGATAGAAAGAAAAATAGTGTAAAATAATCATTTCTATATACCCTACCTTAGTATTGTATGAGATTAATGGAGGTAACAAATATTGTTACATTATACTGTTGTAAATAAAGAAACTTGTGAATCATGTGGATTATGCTGCTCTATAGCACCAGATATATATCAATTGGATTGTAAAAGTAAAGCATTTGGTGCATTAGATCACAATGAAGGAATAATTGGAATTCCAACTACATTTTTGAATGCAATGGTGGCAGCATATGAAAGTTGTCCGACAAATTCGATTCGAGTAGGAAAAGAGTCGTTTGAAAATCAAAAATTAGAAAATGGTATGAGAATGGATTAAAGCCGCGTTTCTATATTAATAAAAGCAATAGACAGATAGAAGTGGTGAATTTCAGAACAAATGTTAATAGATTAATAAAAGGAGGAATTTATATGGGACATCATCACGGTCACCAACATCATGGGCATTCCCACGGACATCACCATTTTGAAGAGAGTAGAGAAGGGAATAAGAAAGGTTTAATTACGGCATTAGTAATTACGGCAATTATTATGTTTCTTGAATTTTTTGGAGGACTAGTTACAAATAGTTTAGCCTTATTATCTGATTCAGGACATATGTTAAGTGATACAAGTTCGTTATTATTAAGTTTAATTGCCATTGGATTAGCAGCTAGAACAGTTACTTCTACAAAAACGTATGGATATTATCGTTTTGAAATTTTAGCTGCATTAATTAATGGAATTACATTATTTGTTGTGGCGGGACTTATCGTGTGGGAAGCAATCGGAAGGTTTTTTGAACCACCAACTGTAGCGAGTGGTCCAATGATGTTAATCGCATCAATTGGTTTACTAGCGAATTTAATTAGTGCAGGGGCTCTTATGAGACAAGGTGATGTGAAAAATAACGTCAATTTACGTAGCGCATATTTACATGTTCTTGGAGATGCTTTAGGTTCAGTTGGTGCGTTAGTAGCTGGTGCACTTATGTCTTTATTTTCATGGTATATTGCAGATCCAATTATCTCAGTAATTGTAGCGCTATTAATTTTAAAGAGTGCATGGGGAGTAACAAAACATTCCATTCATATACTTATGGAGGGTACACCTGTTTCAATTGAGATAGAACAAGTTAAGCAAGCTATTAAAGAAGTAGAGGGTGTACGTGATATACACGATCTCCACATTTGGACAATTACATCAGGATTAGATGCATTAAGTGTCCATGTAATGATCGATAAAAAACAGGACGATCAAGAAGTGCTTCAAAATATTATTACTATGTTAAAACAGGAGTTCCATATTGAACACGCTACAATTCAAATTGAAACGCTTAAGATTAAGCATAGTGAAATGGTCATTTAATAAAATTGAACAAAAAGGCTATGGAGGAAATTCTCCATAGCCTTTTTGTTCACGTAAGTAGAATTGTCCTTTTTGAACGTTTTGTTTCAACTTTTCGTCTAAAGAGACAAAAAGTTGTCACAATTCCGTCACAATTAGCATAAACATAAAATAGACGAAATGAACTTACTTCCAAAAGGGCTTGGTTAATTCAATTTATGATTAGTAAAGCTGAAAAAGCGCGGATTTAAAGTTCACTATATTCTCAAGGAGGTAGATCGTATGAAAACTATTCTTGCTATCGCTGGGCTTATTTGGGTTTTATCACATGGCATTCCAATTTATGAAGGAGAACAAATTCGCAGTGCTCTGAATAAAAATTTTAATGAATATCATATCATTGATCGGCAAGATAATGTTGTGACAGTTCGTGTAAATGACTGTTTTCATACGGTAACCGTTGAAGGAACTTCAGTAGTGAATGATACAAAAGTATGTGATCAGCAATAATTATATATAGGAAGAAAAAAGTCTCAATTTACACGTGTGAAAATTGAGACTTTTATATTTGTGGATGAATAATAAGCGGGGATGGACAATCCCTGCTTATTATTGTTTTTTTGAAAAAAAGAAAGGGTATCATATTAATTGAGACTGAGAAGCTAATGATGTGTTAAGAATAATCATAAAGCGAAAATATACTCATATGGGGTATCCTACATAGATATTTGATGATATAATTGGTATACTCATAAAAGCAATTGTTTTATTGGATGAAGAGAAACTTTAAGAAGGTGATAATATGGATCATAAGGACCATGAATCAGTAACACATAGATCAGAAAAAGAAAAAGAACAAATTATAAATAGATTAAAGAGAATTGAAGGCCAAGTCCGTGGTATTCAAAATATGATTGAAAATGATCGTTATTGCGTGGATATTTTAGTTCAAATTTCTGCGATTAATGCAGCGATGAAAAAAGTAGGAATGGGTGTCTTAAAAAATCATACGAGTCATTGTGTTTCAGGAGCTATTAAAAATGGTAATGGTGACGAAGCAATTGAAGAATTAATGACAGTATTTGAACGTTTTTCAAAAGCATAAAAGCCAAGCTAGTATTTGACTAGCTTGGCTTTTGCTTATATAGGAGAAGATATATAAATTCATAATTGGAGCAAAAAAATAAAGATTTTAGAAAAAAATAAAAATCATGATACAAAACCATTGATTACCTTAGGGGGGTATGGTAAGATGTAGTTGTGATTAATAAACAATGAATAAACAAGAGGAGGATTTTAAATGGAACAGTTAACATTAAAAGTTGAGGGTATGTCTTGTGGGCATTGTGTAAATTCTATTGAAAGTAATGTGAAAGAACTAAACGGTGTTGAACAAGTAAAAGTTCAATTAGCAGAAGGAACTGTTGAAGTTACTATCGACTCATCAGTTGTAACGTTAAAAGATATCGTTGCTGTAATTGAAGATCAAGGCTATGAAATTCAATAATAATTTTTAATATAGAAATAAATCGTACTTTATATGGAGTACGATTTATTTTGCTAAAAATTATACCTTATAAGGGTATATAGAGGTGAGAGACATGAATGAACAAAAAGAGGCCAATCTCCAAATATCAGGCATGACATGTGCAGCCTGTGCAAATAGAATTGAAAAAGGCCTGAAAAAAGTAGAAGGTGTTCATGATGCAAATGTAAATTTTGCACTTGAAAAAACAAAAATAATGTATGATCCCCATAAAACAAATCCACAACAATTTAAGGAAAAAGTTGAGTCGCTAGGATATGGAATTGTAAGTGATAAAGCTGAGTTTACTGTTTCAGGGATGACATGCGCAGCATGTGCGAATAGAGTAGAAAAGCGTTTAAATAAGTTAGAAGGTGTGAACGGAGCGACAGTAAATTTCGCTTTGGAATCAGCTACAGTAGATTTTAATCCTGATGAAATTAATGTAAATGAAATGAAGAGTGCAATCACGAAATTAGGATATAAATTGGAAGTGAAATCAGATGAGCAAGATGGATCAACTGATCATCGCTTACAAGAAATTGAACGACAAAAGAAGAAATTTATCATTTCGTTTATTTTATCATTCCCGTTATTGTGGGCAATGGTGAGCCACTTCTCATTTACATCGTTTATTTATTTACCTGATGTGCTTATGAACCCTTGGGTGCAGCTAGCTCTTGCAACTCCGGTTCAGTTTATCATTGGAGGCCAGTTTTATATTGGTGCTTATAAAGCGCTACGCAATAAAAGTGCAAACATGGATGTTCTTGTGGCACTTGGAACGTCCGCAGCTTATTTCTATAGTGTGTATTTAAGTATTAGGTCGATTGGTTCTTCAGAACATATGACAGATTTATATTTTGAAACGAGTGCGGTACTTATTACTTTAATTATTTTAGGTAAATTATTTGAGGCGAGAGCAAAAGGGCGTTCATCAGAAGCTATTAAAAAGTTGATGGGACTACAAGCGAAAACTGCCACAGTTGTGCGAGATGGAACAGAGATGAAAATTTTAATCGAAGAAGTGGTAGCTGGTGATGTTGTCTATGTTAAACCTGGTAAAAAAATCCCAGTAGATGGAGAAATTGTAGAAGGAAAATCAGCGATAGATGAATCGATGTTAACAGGCGAGAGTATTCCAGTTGATAAAACAATTGGGGATGTAGTAATTGGCTCTACAATGAATAAAAATGGATTTTTAAAAGTTAAAGCAACTAAGGTAGGAAGAGATACTGCATTAGCTCAAATTATTAAAGTAGTAGAAGAGGCTCAAGGTTCAAAAGCTCCTATTCAAAGGGTAGCTGATCAAATTTCTGGTATTTTCGTACCAGTTGTAGTTGTAATTGCTATTATCACATTTGCAGTGTGGATGCTATTTGTTACACCTGGTGATTTTGGCGGAGCACTTGAGAAAATGATAGCAGTACTTGTTATCGCTTGTCCGTGTGCATTAGGTCTTGCGACACCTACATCTATTATGGCTGGATCAGGAAGATCGGCTGAGTATGGCATTTTATTTAAAGGCGGGGAGCATTTAGAAGCAACCCACCGATTAGATACAGTTATTCTAGATAAAACAGGTACTGTGACAAATGGGAAGCCGGTGTTAACAGATGTAATTGTAGCAGATGGATTCCATGAAGAAGAAATACTACGTTTAGTAGGTGCGGCAGAAAAAAATTCTGAACACCCACTTGCAGAAGCGATTGTAGAAGGAATTAAAGAAAAGAAAATTGTTATCCCAAGTTCAGAAACATTTGAAGCGATTCCTGGATTCGGCATCGAATCAGTTGTAGAAGGGAAACAATTATTAATTGGTACACGTCGATTAATGAAGAAATTCGATATTGATATTGAAGAAGTTTCTAAATCGATGGAAGCGCTAGAACGAGAAGGAAAAACAGCAATGCTTATTGCGATTAATAAAGAATATGCTGGTATAGTGGCTGTTGCGGATACTGTAAAAGATACTTCAAAAGCAGCTATCGCAAGACTTAAGAAAATGGGTCTAGACGTTGTTATGATTACAGGAGATAATACACAAACTGCTCAGGCAATCGCTAAGCAAGTTGGTATTGATCACGTAATTGCAGAAGTATTACCAGAAGGAAAAGCAGAAGAAGTGAAAAAACTGCAAGCGCAAGGTAAGAAAGTAGCAATGGTTGGAGATGGAATAAATGATGCTCCTGCACTGGCTACGGCGGATATCGGTATGGCAATTGGAACCGGAACGGATGTAGCGATGGAAGCGGCAGATATTACGTTAATCCGTGGTGATTTAAATAGTATTGCTGATGCAATTTTTATGAGTAAAATGACGATTAGAAATATTAAGCAAAATCTATTCTGGGCGTTAGCTTATAACGGCCTAGGAATTCCAATTGCGGCGCTCGGTTTCTTAGCACCTTGGGTTGCAGGTGCAGCAATGGCATTTAGCTCTGTATCAGTCGTATTAAATGCATTAAGATTACAAAGAGTTAAATTGAAATCTTAAACACTTTCAGCTATAAAGCGAATTTAATATGCTTTTTTACAATAAACAATACTTTGTATAAGTATTGTTTATTGTTCGTTTAGAAGGAAAAGTCGATATAATATAGAAAGAGCAGAAGTAGAATCATATATAGTGGAAGAAACTGCTTCGAAAATAAACACGAAATAATTATCCGGATAACCGAAATAAAAGAGTTAGTTTGATAAGGAGTTTTACATATGTTTAAAGATATTAAAATTAGAACATTCCAGAAAGAGGATTTAGAGCAAGTATTACAATTGTTCTATGAAACGGTTCATACGGTGAATGCAAAAGATTATAACGAGTTACAGCTACAGGCGTGGGCCCCAGAGCAACTAGATAGAGAGAGATGGCTACAGTCTTTAGAAAAGAATATTTGTTACGTTGCTGATTATAAAGGTGTGATAGTGGGATTTGGGGATTATAATGATGATCATTATGTAGATCGCTTATTTACGCATAAAGATTATCAAGGACAAAGGATAGCATCATACATACTACAGAAGTTAGAAAAAGAAGCAGTGAACTTGCAGCATATGGATATATATACAGAGGCGAGTATTACAGCAAAACCTTTCTTTGAAAGCAAAGGTTTTATTTGCATAAAGGAACAAAATAAGCAGCATAATGGTCAGATTTTTATTAATTATGTCATGAAAAAAATAGCCTTCTCATAAATGAGAAGGCTATTTTTCATTATTTTACAGCTTCTTTTAGTTCTTTACCAGCTTTAAAAGCAGGTACTTTAGAAGCTGCGATTTGCATTTCTTCACCCGTTTGTGGGTTACGGCCTGTACGAGCAGCTCTTTCACGAACTTCGAATGTACCGAATCCGATAAGTTGTACTTTTTCGCCAGCAGCTAAAGAGTTAGTGATTGATTCTACTACAGTTTGTAAAACTACAGTAGCTTCTTTTTGAGAAATCTCAGCGTTTTGTGCTACGTTTTTAATTAATTCTGTCTTATTCATGTTTTTCACCTCATATGTAAATAATGCTATTTAAGTTGTTATTATAACGTATAAAACATTCGAGAACAAGTGTACGTACATATATTCGCAAAAAAAATGAAATTTGTAATATTTTTTAGGACCAATTTATAGACATTCAATTTAAGCGGATACAGATTTTTTCTTTAATGCAGTTTGCTCTTTATTGGAAGGTAGTTTCTTATTATAAGATATGAAATAAGGTAATGCTACAAATAACATACCCCCTACTAAGTTTCCGAAGAAAACAAAAATGAAGTTTGGAAAATATTCAACCCAAGTTAAATGACCAGAAAAAATTGCAGCTGGGATGACAAACATATTGGCTACAACGTGTTGAAATCCAATCGCAACAAAAGTCATAACAGGGAACCAAATACCGACAATCTTTCCGATAAATTCTTTACTTCCCATACTGAGCCAAACAGCTAAACAAACGAGCCAATTACACCCGATTGCAGAAATGAAGGCTTGCAGTGGTGTATCTTGTAGTTTAGCTTGTGCAATAGAAACTGTTTTTGCTAAAAAAGCTCCCTCCGTTAAGCCGACGATATGACCAAAAAAATAAGCGACGAATATAGCACCTATGAAGTTGCTAAACGTAACAATAACTAAATTTCGTATGAAGTGAAATAAGTCGATTCTTTTGTGAAGCCATGCCATTGAAACGGTCATCATGTTGCCAGTTACTAATTCACCGCCTGCAAGGATAACGAGTATAAGACCGATAGGGAATACGGCAGCACCTAAAAAGCTAGTAAATGATCCCCAAGATTTTGGCATTGTTCCGATAACATGGATATCAAGTAAATATCCTAATGCTATGAAAGCACCACCAAAAAAACCGAGAATTAGCATAGGGAGCAATGATAAATGAGCTTTTTTTCTTCCAGAATTAGCAGCAAGTTCCGTAATTTCTTCTGGTGTAAATACAGACATGAATAATCTCTCCTCAATAAAATGATAGAATGAATAGAAGGAACATTTTAAAGAATCTATGTATGATAAAAATATGATATGACTTCTGTATAAATTTGTCAAAGTGAATGGGGATGAAATTGGATATAACGAACATTGTTCATGTTGTCACATTAATGTAACAATAAGGATTTAAAGTGATTTTAGAGGTGAAAACATGAATACGCATCATGTAAAAAAAGAACGAAAAAAATCAATCGTAAAGATATTTATTATTAGTTTCATAAGTATATTAATGATACCAGTAAGTTTGTATTTCTATGCGACTGAAATAGAAAGAAGACTAGTAACAGTTACGTGGAATGAAATAGAAGCTCCTACAATTCCTAAAGAGTTTAATAATAAAAAAATATTGCAGTTCTCAGATGTACATTTAGGACCAGATTTTACATTGAAACAACTAGAAAATTTGGTGGAGAAGATGAATGAATTACATCCAGATATAGTAGTTTTTACAGGAGATTTAATAGATAAGTTTGGATCCTATAGTGCGGAAAGAGAAGAAGCAAAGGTTATTTTGCAGAAAATTACAGCTCCCCTAGGAAAATATGCTGTGTTTGGGAATCATGATAGAGGTGGGGGCGGTAGTTTATTTTACAAAAAGTATATGGAGGAAGCTGGTTTTTCTGTGTTAGTAAATGAAGTGCAGAAAATTAAAGCGGAAAACGGCAAGTATATTACAATATCAGGTTTGGATGATTTTTTATTAGGGAAGCCACAAATAGACTCGACTTTAAAAAACTTAAGACAACAAGATTTCAATATGCTATTAATACATGAGCCGGATGTTGTAGATAAAGTATCTCGTTATCCAGTCGATTTTCAAATGTCAGGACATAGTCACGGAGGACAAGTTCAAATTCCTTTTGTAGGTCCTTTAATTACTACAAAACTAGCTGAGAGTCATGTTGAAGGTATGTATGAATTAGAAGGGAAGAGTAAGCTGTTACATTTATACGTAAATCGTGGTATTGGGACAACCCGAATGCCTGTTAGATTTTTGAGTGTACCGGAACTCTCACTATTTGTATTGAAGCAAAGTAGTGACTGAAGTAGAACGTTTAATATTTTGAAGAATTAAGAGTACTTTTAAAGAAAGTTCTCTTTTTTTATTGATTAAATACAGAATATTATGTATTTTTTATTTAAACTGTTAAAAAGAAAGGGGAATTTCTATGATAGAAACATGGCATAAAGAATTGGAAAGTTTATACAATCAAATGGTTTCGTGGCGAAGAGATTTTCATCAATACCCAGAGCTATCGTTTCAAGAAATAGAAACACCGAAAAAAATAGCTGAAATTTTAAAAAGTTTTCATATTGATGTGAAAACAGATGTCGGGGGAAGAGGGGTAATCGGCGTAATTGAAGGTGGAATACCTGGGAAGACGATGGCGCTACGTGCTGATTTTGATGCACTACCTATTCAAGATGAAAAGAAAGTTTCATATAAATCAAAGGTTCCTGGTGTAATGCACGCTTGTGGCCATGATGGACATACAGCAACACTTTTAGGAGTTGCAAAAATATTAAGTGATAACAGAGACCAACTTTCAGGAAAAATAGTCCTTATTCATCAACATGCAGAAGAGAAAGAGCCTGGCGGAGCAATTGCCATGATTGAGGATGGTTGTTTAGAAAGAGTAGATGTTGTTTTTGGTACACATTTATCTTCTCAGATGCCTTTAGGAATTGTTGGAACGAAAGCTGGAGCAATGATGGCGGCAGCTGATACTTTTGAAGTGAAGATTCAAGGGCGAGGCGGTCACGGCGGTATGCCACATCATACTGTAGATGCTATTATCGTTGCAACACAAGTTATTAATCAGTTGCAACTTTTAGTGAGTAGAAAAGTCGATCCATTTCAATCAGCAGTTTTAACAGTTGGTACATTCCATGCCGGGCAAGCCGATAATATTATTGCGGATACTGCTACGTTTACAGGAACCATTCGAACGTTAGATCCTGAAGTGAGAGAATATATGGAGAAGGAATTTAGACGAGTTGTTGAGGGGATTTGTCAGTCCCTTCATGCTGAAGTTAATATTCAATATAAACGAGGCTATCCAATATTAATAAATCATGTAGCTGAAACACGTCATTTTATGACGGTTGCGGAACACGATCTTGGCAAAGAAAGGGTCATGGAAGTACCACCTATTATGGGCGGAGAAGATTTTGCATACTACTTAGAACATGTTCCAGGAGCATTTTTCTTCACAGGTGCCGGTAATGAAGAAATAGGGGCAACATATCCACACCATCATCCTCAATTCGATTTTGATGAACGTGCGATGTTGGTTGGTGGGAAGTTGCTTTTAAGTCTTGTGAATAGTTATTCAAGAGATGGAAAAGGATTTCTTCATCATGTAGAAGTGAAAAAGTAATTTACATAAATAAAAAACAACAATAGGTCATATAAAACCTATTGTTGTTTTTTATTATTTTTGCAAGGAAAGACTATCAAAATATGTTCTATAGTTATTAGAGAATTCAAAGTTGTTTTTTGCATCCCAATTAATAGACCAAGACATTAGGCCACGGAATGCAGGATAGCCACTCTGATTTGAAAGTTTATACTTTCCTCCGAAAGGAATTCCTTTAATGATATAATCTAAAGCTTTTTTCATTTCAGTTGGAGAAATATATCCGCCACTTGGAGCGGCCGCTGGTGCTGCAGGAAGTCCAATCATGACTTGATCCGAACGAAGAGGCGGGAAAATGTTATTTGCATTACCACCTACAGGAAAACCATGTAAGAGCATATCTGCCATAGCGACTTCGTAGTCTGCAGTACCTTGATTGTAGTTATTACCGTCCATTCCAATCCCGCTACCAGCGTTGTAGTGTTGAACGTGAATGTATGTTAGTTTGTCTTTCACTCCGTAAATAATCGGTAAATATGCACCCCAGATGCTTCCATATGCGCTATAGCCGCCTTGAACATAAGCTGTTTCAGGAGCCATGCTTAATAGAAAATTTGGACCATAATGATCTGAGATTGTCCGAATAGCCGAAATAAGATTTACGATTTGAGGAGTCGTTGGGTTTTTGAAATTAGTGTCATTACCGTTTAAGTAAATTCCTGATTCAAGGTCAATATCTATTCCATCAAAACCGTATTTATCAATTAGAGATTGTATGGAATTAATAAAACGTTGTTTAGCAGCATTGTCAGGAAGTAAAACGACCCCATTTTGTCCACCTATTGAAAGAACTACTTTTTTTCCTTTACTTTTTAAATAGGAAATATCAGATTTGAATTCTGCATCTGTACCATACACAGGGGAAAATTCAACAGTGGAACGATCACCACCAGTTTCACCGAAAGATACATTGAGTACATCCCATTTTGGTGAAACGTCTCTTAATTTAATAATGCCAGTACCGTTATCAAAGTTATGCCAGTATCCAACGAGTAATTTTGATCCTAAATTGTTTGCTGCTTGTGCTTGAAAGGGAGCTAGCGGTAGCAGTAAGAAAATTACTAAAGTACAACAAATGAATTTGAACTTGTTTAACATATCAACACTCCTATACAAAAAGTTGTCTAGATGTATAATCTTGTTTATTTAATAATATCTGAAAATTCATTCTCTTGTAAGGTGACTATAATTTTCTCAACAATTGTGTATGGGAAATTATTAAACCTAATGAAATAATTTTTGAAGGAGGTCGAATTACGATTGTTAAATTCAGAATATTTTGATATATTTTAAAGTATAGGATAAGATTTTTCACATAATACTCTTACGTAAATTTCAAAATTAAGTTTGGAAGGGGATGTACAAGAGTTGGATAAAAATCTTAAGAAAGACCTCAAAATACGCCACATTACAATGATTTCCATTGGTGGCGTAATAGGAGCTGGTTTGTTTGTTGGAAGTGGTGCGGTTGTGCATTCAGCAGGTCCAGGTTCTATCGTTTCATATGCATTAGCAGGACTTCTAGTTATTTTCGTTATGAGAATGCTAGGAGAAATGGCAGCTATTAATCCGACAAGTGGTTCATTTGCAACATATGCAAGAGAGGCAATTGGTCCATGGGCAGGTTATACAATTGGGTGGCTATATTGGTTTTTCTGGGTAATTGTTATTGCAATAGAAGCTACAGCAGGTGCTGGTATTATTCAATACTGGATTCCAGAAATCCCACTCTGGTTATTAAGCTTAATATTAACGATTTTATTAACGTTGACGAATGTTTTCTCGGTGAAATCATTTGGAGAATTTGAATATTGGTTTTCATTTATTAAAGTAATAAGTATTGTTTTGTTCCTTTGTCTTGGACTAGCTGTTATTTTAGGATTTGTACCAGGAACGGAAGCACCTGGCACTTCGAATTTGGTAGGTCAAGGAGGATTTATGCCAAATGGTATAAGTTCGGTGTTACTTGGAATCACCGTCGTTATATTTTCATTTATGGGATCTGAGATTGTTGCAGTGGCCGCTGGAGAGTCTGCCGAACCTGTAAAGGCAGTCAAAACAGCAACAAATAGTGTAATTTGGCGTATTCTCGTATTTTTCATTGGATCGATCGCTGTAGTTGTTACACTCCTTCCGTGGAATTCGGCGAACATACTAAAAAGCCCATTTGTGGCGGTACTGGAACATATAGGGATACCAGCGGCAGCGCAAATTATGAATTTTATCGTTTTAACAGCTGTACTTTCTTGTTTAAATTCGGGTTTATATACGAACTCAAGAATGCTTTTTTCAATGGCAGAAAGAGGAGATGCGCCAAAGGCATTTTTGAAATTGAATAGTAGTGGTGTTCCAGTTCGGGCGGTTTTATTTGGAACTTTCTTTGCTTACATTGGAGTTGTTTTTAGTTACATATCTCCAGATAAAGTATTTTTATTTTTAGTGAATGCATCTGGCGGGATTGCGTTACTCGTTTATCTCGTTATAGCAGTTTCACATTTCAAGATACGTAAAAAAATGGGGAAAGCGGAACAACAAAATTTGAAAGTGAAAATGTGGCTTTTTCCATATGTAACATATGTTACAATTGCTGCGATTATAGCAGTTTTAGTTGCCATGCTCGCAATTGAATCTTTACGTTCACAAGCGCTTTTAACAATGCTTGTTACTGTTCTTATAATAATTTCTTATTTTATTTTTAATAGAAATAAAAATAGTACATTGTTGAATCCTAAAAGTAAGAATGAGGAATCTGTTCGATTCTAATTTCTTGTTTTAGAAGAGAGTTACACCCAATCATTGCTATAAAAGAATCATATATAATCATAGAAACAAGTAATTACTATTGTCATAGTGAATATAAACTTTTTTCTTGACTTTTTATATGAAGGCGAGCAAAATGGTAAAAAAGGAAGGGGGGATGACGATGGAAGAGTACGTATTAGAGCTGTATAACTTTTTATATACGACAGAATGGCAAGATATTGTTTCATTTCTAGGAATAATGTTTTGTATGAAAATTGTAATTGTATATATGGAAGAGCAAGGTATGTTCTATTCCTTCTCATCTCCGTTCGATGTGCAGCGCGAGCCGTTGCCAAACTATGCCAAGGTAAATTACGAACAATTTCCTTTTGTGATTTTCTTTATGATTCGATTTATAACAGCAATTGTAAAGAAAAAGGAAAGTGACGATGAAGAGTGCCACTCAACTTGTAATATAGCGACTGCTTTTTAAGCTAAATACAAGGAGGAGATTTATATGTGGTTTCGATTTCTTATGATTGGTTTCTTTTCATTAACAGCAATTTCATTAATGGGATATCAAGTGTCTGAAATATATCAAGCGTATAGCAGTACGTTTTTTAACAAAAACTAATCGCATTGCTATTTGAATAATAAAGCGATAAAATCCTTCTTAAGAAGTATTGTTAAGAAGGGTTTTTTCTTTGCCCTGTCTTACTGTGTCAAACTATTGTCACATTTACACTGTGAATAATATGTTAAAATAGTGAGGTTACGTATACATATTTGAAGGAAGAGGAGTGACCATTTTGGTAGATCAATCAACGAATCAGAAAAGCTATGCTCCTATTGTGATAACGCTTTCTGTAATTGTAAATGCGATTATTTTATTTTTGTTCTTTGGACCTGTTGGCTATGAAGGAGAAGTACATTTTGATGTAACAATTTTACCAATGTTAAATGCAATTTTTAATAGCTTTACGTTCGTATTCTTATTAGCAGCTTTATACTCTATTATTAAGAAGAATGTGAAAATGCACCGTGGTTTCATCCTAGCAGCATTTACAACGACGTTGCTATTTTGTGTTTCTTATTTATCGTATCATTACTTGGCGCCAGCAACACATTTTGGCGGAGAAGGATTCATTAAATATGTGTATTTCATCATTTTAATTACACATATTATCCTTGCAGCAATTATTGTACCGCTTGCATTGTTTGCACTTGTGTTTGGTTTTACGAATCAATTAACACGTCACCGTAAAATTGTACGTTGGACGATGCCGATTTGGTTATATGTAAGTTTATCTGGTGTTATTGTTTACCTAATGATCTCACCTTATTATCAATAAAAAAAATCTCAGCCTGTAGGCTGGGATTTTTTTTATTAGGCAAATATTTTTGTGAAATGAAAAAATTGTGGTATACAAAAGTATAGTTGCTTTTTATATAGAAGGGATGGTAAAGATATATGCAAAATTTTGTATTTCGTAATCCGACAAAACTTATTTTTGGTAAAGGACAGTTAGAGCAGTTAAAAACGGAAATTCCACAGTTCGGTAAAAAAGTTCTTCTCGTGTATGGAGGAGGCAGCATTAAAAGAAATGGTATTTATGATAATGTGATTTCTATTTTAAAGGATATAAATGCGGAAGTATTTGAGTTGACAGGAGTTGAACCGAATCCTCGTTTATCAACAGTAAAGAAAGGGATTCAAATTTGTAAAGACAATGGAGTCGAATTTATTTTAGCGGTTGGCGGAGGAAGTGTAATCGACTGTACGAAGGCGATTGCTGCTGGTAGTAAATATGATGGAGATGTATGGGATATTGTAACGAAAAAATCATTTGCTAGCGAGGCGTTACCGTTCGGTACTGTACTCACTCTTGCGGCAACAGGTTCTGAAATGAATGCAGGATCTGTAATTACAAACTGGGAAACGAATGAAAAGTACGGCTGGGGCAGTCCAGTTACATTCCCTCAGTTTTCAATTTTAGATCCACTACATACTTCGTCTGTGCCGAGAGATCAAACGATTTATGGTATGGTCGATATTATGTCGCACGTATTAGAGCAATATTTCCATCACGGCATGAATACAGAATTACAAGATCGTTATTGTGAATCTGTTTTAAGAACAGTAATTGAAACAGCTCCTAAGCTTTTAAGTGATCTAGAAAATTATGAGCATAGGGAAACAATTTTATATTGCGGTACTATGGCGTTAAACGGCATTTTAGCGATGGGAGTAAAAGGAGATTGGGCAACTCATAATATTGAGCATGCAGTTTCTGCTGTTCATGACATACCGCATGGGGGCGGACTCGCGATTCTATTCCCAAATTGGATGAAGCATGTTATAGATGAAAATGTGAGTCGCTTTAAACAGTTCGCTATTCGTGTATTCGATGTAGAAACAGATGGGAAGACAGATAAAGAGGTTGCATTAGAGGGAATTGAGGCGTTACGTCAATTTTGGACTTCAATTGAAGCTCCAGTAACATTAGCTGATTACGCTATTAGAGAAAGTGAAATTGACTTAATGGCGGATAAAGCGATGGCTTATGGTGAATTCGGTAACTTTAAAAAATTAAATAAAGATGATGTTCTTGCAATTTATAAAGCTTCTTTATAAGTGAAGCGAGAGAAGAAACCTATTTGATTGTTGTATCAAATAGGTTTCTTTTTTTTGTTTATAACCGATTTTGATTGATAGTGATTATTTTTGACTGTTTATGGTTGATTTTTGTGATCGTTTTCATTATACTGTAATCAAAGAAGAGGTGAATAAAATGTTAACTCCTGAACGTCATCAAATGATATTGCAACTTGTAAAAGAGCAGAAGGTTGTTAAATTACAACAATTAGTTGAAAGAACAGAAAGCTCTGAATCGACAATTCGTCGTGATTTAGCACAATTAGAAAAACAAAGGTTATTAAAAAGAGTTCATGGTGGTGCCTCTGTTTTAACAGGAAAAGGACAGGAGCCAACGATGATTGAAAAATCATCCAAAAACATTCAAATAAAACAACAAATTGCCAAGTATGCAGCTAGTATTGTTGAACAAGGGGATTGCGTTTATTTAGATGCAGGAAGTACAACATTTGAAATGATCCCATTTTTAATAAACAAAGATGTTACTGTCGTAACGAATGGACTTATGCATATTGAAGCTTTAGTTGAAAATAATATTCGTGCGTATTTACTAGGCGGGATGATGAAGAGTAGGACGAAAGCTTTAATTGGTGCTATGGCACAGGAAAGTATGCAAAAGTACCGTTTTGATAAATGTTTCTTAGGAGCAAATGGTGTACATGAACAGCTTGGTTTTACAACTCCAGATCCAGAAGAGGCACTTTTAAAACAAATGGCATTAACATTTGCGAACGAAGGATATTTCTTAATTGATGAAAGTAAGTTCTCAGAAGTTGCATTTGCGAAAATTGCTAATGTTGAAGAAGCGAATATTATTACAAACCATTTAGAAATTGATTTAGAAAAATATAAAAGACAAACCAATGTAATTGAGGCTGATAAACAATGATCTATACAGTTACTTTAAACCCATCTATTGATTATGTAGTACAAGTTAATTCCTTCGATTTAGGCGCAGTAAATCGAGCAGAGAAAGATATGAAATTTCCTGGAGGGAAAGGCATTAACGTTTCTCGTGTTCTTCATCGTTTAGGTGTTGAAAATGTAGCGCTTGGATTTACTGGTGGATTTACCGGTCGATTTATTAAAGATGTATTACAGGCGGAAGGTGTAACAACAAACTTCGTCCAAGTAGACGGTGATTCCCGAATTAATGTGAAAATAAAAGGGCAAGAAGAGACAGAATTAAATGGGCAAGGTCCTAATGTGACAAATGAACAATTTGAACAATTAATGAAACAAATCGAAAGTATGAGGCAGGGAGATTGTGTTGTACTAGCTGGAAGTGTACCGGCGTCTATCTCAACTACTTTTTATGAATCAATCGCAGCGCTCGGAGCTGAGAAAGGTATTCGCGTAGTAGTCGATGCAAGTGGAAGTGCGCTGCAGCATGTAATTAAAAATAAACCATTTTTAATAAAGCCTAATCATCATGAACTTGGTGAGTTATTCGGAGTAGAGATTTTAACAGTAGAAGATGTTTTACCGTTTGGAAGAAAATTAGTTGAACAAGGTGTAGAGCATGTTATCGTATCAATGGCTGGAGATGGGGCTTTATTATTTACGGCACAAGGTATATATGAAGCAACTGTTCCAAAAGGTGTTGTAATTAATTCGGTTGGGGCCGGAGATTCTCTCGTTGCAGGATTTGTAGGTAAATATGAACAGACAAAAGATATTGAAAAGGCATTTCAATATGGCGTTGCAACAGGGAGTGCAACAGCATTTTCAGCTGATTTATGTGAAAAAGAAAAAGTAGAAGAATTATTGTCGCAAGTAATTGTAACTAAGCGATAGGGGGAAGTAACATATGAAAATTACAGAACTATTAAAAAGGGATACAGTTATTATGAACTTGACAGCTTCAAATAAAGAAGCTGTCATAGATGAATTAGTTGAGAAATTAGACGGAGCAAATCGTTTAAATAGTAAAGCTGAATTTAAAGAATCTATTTTAAAGCGGGAGTCACAAAGTACAACTGGCATAGGGGAAGGGATTGCTATACCTCATGCGAAGACGAATGCCGTTAAACAACCATCGATTTGTTTTGGTAGAAGTGTAAGCGGTATCAACTATGAGTCGCTTGATGGACAGCCTGCACATCTGTTTTTTATGATTGCTGCGAGTGAAGGGGCGAATAATACTCATTTAGAAACGTTATCTCGTCTCTCTACGTTATTGATGGATGAAGGGTTCCGCAAGCAATTATTAGAAGCAAAGGATGAGGATGAGCTTCTCCGTTTATTTGATGAAAAAGAGAATGAAAAAGAAGACGAAGAAGAAGTTGAAGTAGCAAAGCCAGAAGGGAATGAGCCATACGTATTAGCTGTTACAGCTTGTCCGACGGGTATCGCTCACACATATATGGCTGCGGATAGTTTGAAAGCAAAAGCAGCAGAGTTAGGAATAGCGATTAAAGTTGAAACGAATGGATCAACAGGTGTTAAAAACGATTTAACGAAAGAGGACATTGAACGCGCAACGGCTATTATTGTAGCTGCAGATAAACAAGTAGAAATGAATCGTTTTGCTGGGAAGCATGTCATTCAAGTACCAGTCGCCGATGGGATTAGAAAAACTGAAATCCTTCTTAATCGAGCTATAAAACAAGAGGCACCAATCTTTAAAGGGGTAAAAGAGGATGGGAAGGCAGAAAATGTAGAGAAAGAAAAAGGGCTAGGAATTTATAAGCATTTAATGAGCGGTGTAAGTAATATGCTTCCGTTCGTTGTTGGTGGTGGAATTTTAATTGCACTAGCGTTTTCGTTTGGTGGTATAAAAGCGGAAGGTCCTTTAGCTGAATTGTTCATGTCTATTGGGGGAGGAAAAACAGGTGCGTTTTTATTCCTTGTACCAATCTTAGCTGGATTTATTGCGAGTTCTATTGCTGATCGTCCTGGTTTTATGCCTGGTGTTGTAGGTGGGTTTTTAGCAGCACAAGCGAATGCGGGATTTTTAGGTGGATTAATTGCTGGTTTCTTAGCTGGATATGTTGTTTTAGGATTGAAAAGATTATTTTCAGGATTACCAGTACAGTTAGAAGGAATTAAACCTGTTTTGTTATATCCAGTCTTTGGATTGTTGATTACAGGAGTTGTTATGCAAAAAGTAGTAAATCCGCCTGTAGTAGCATTAAATGAAATGTTAACAGGATGGTTAAATGGTTTGAACGGTACGAATGCTATATTATTAGGTCTTATTTTAGGTGGTATGATGGCAATTGATATGGGTGGTCCAATTAATAAAGCGGCATTTACATTTGGTATTGCTGCAATAGAAGCGCAGAATTTTGGAGTGCACTCAGCAGTTATGGCTGGTGGTATGGTACCGCCACTTGCGATTGCATTCGCAACCACATTCTTTAAAACAAAATTTACAGAAGCAGAACGTAAATCTGGTTTAACAAATTATATTATGGGAGCATCGTTTATTACAGAAGGTGCGATTCCATTTGCAGCTGCCGATCCGGTTCGAGTAATAGTAAGTTGTGTTGTTGGTTCAAGTATCGCGGGTGCCTTATCTATGTTATTCCAAATTACATTGCCGGCACCGCATGGTGGATTGTTTGTTATCGCATTAGTGAATAAACCGTTGCTATATATTGTTTCTATATTAATTGGAACGATTGTTTCAGCTATTATGATAGGTGTTTGGAAGAAGAAAGTTAAATAAAAGATAAAAAGGGACAGCTAATAGGAGTTGTTCCTTTTTCGTTACAAAAAGTAATTTAATAATTGGATTGTGATGGATTTTGGTAAAAGATGTAATGAAAAGTGATTTTTTTGTAACAAAAAAGTAATACTGTAATTTTTTCTGGAAAAAAATTCTTATACTAATTTGTGAGAAATATATGAAAACTATTGCTGATTTTGGTAGAAATACAATTTTTTAATATGGAAATTTATGTTACAAATCATTAATCGTTTATTACGAATGCTTTGTAATTGTGTGATTTTCGAAATTCTACAAAAAACTGTTGCTATAATGAGAACACGAAAACAAAGCAAATGGAGGCTATTCATGAAAAAATTATTAGGTATAGCAACAGCAGCAGTTTTTGGTCTTGGGATTTTTGCAGGTTCTGCTAAAGCGGAAACGATTGTAACAACAGATGTATTAAACGTTAGAGAAAACCCAACTGTAGAATCAAAACTTGTAGGTAAAATGTTAAGTGGAAATAAATTAGATGTTATAAATACAGAAAACGGATGGTCCAAAATTAAATTAGATGGTAAAGAAGCTTTTGTAAGTGCTGAGTTTACGAAAAGTTCTTATTATGTAACAGCAAACGTATTAAACATTCGTGCTGGAGCGAATACTGATTCAGAAATTCTTGGCACGCTTAAAAAAGATGACTTGATTGAAACGACAAATCAAGTACAAAACGAATGGTTACAATTCGAATATGGCGGGAAAGCGGCGTATGTTCACATACCATTTTTAACAGGTACAGCACCTGTTATTGAAAGAAAAGAAGTTCCAGCTCAAGATGAAGCGCCAACTAAGGTGAAAACGGCGGTTAAAAATGATACATCAGTTAAGGAGAAAGCGCCGGCTAAAAATGATACGGCAGTTAATGGAAAAGAATCAGTTAAAAGTGGAGCATCAAGTAAACCAGTAGCGCAAGCGAAGCCGGCAACTAAGCCAGTGGCAAAATCTACTGAAACAAGTGAACCTGCTGGTCGTGAAATAACAGTAGAAGCGACAGCTTACACAGCTCACCCGAGTGAAAATGGCACATATGGTGGTCGTGTGTTAACTGCGATGGGGCATGATTTAACAGCGAATCCAAATATGAAAGTTATTGCTGTTGATCCGAAAGTAATTCCTCTCGGATCAACAGTGTGGGTGGAAGGATATGGAGAAGCAATTGCTGGAGATACTGGTGGCGCGATTAAAGGAAACCGTATTGATGTTTTAGTTGGTTCAGATAGCACTGCTGATAGTTGGGGTCGTAAATCCGTTAAAGTGAAAGTTATAAAATAATTTATTAAAATAAAAAACGGCTGCTTAAAAATGTCTAAGCGGCCGCTTTTTTTATATAAGAATTATTGAAAAGGGTAAATTGTTTTACCTGTAATAATTTTATACGCGGTGCAAAATTGAGTTTGCATATACTCTGTATTTTTATTTTCTGGATGTAACGTTGTTTCTTGAAGAGTAGAATGAAAGGAACGTAGTAAACAATTTAGTGCGAAGTATAATTCTTCTTGTGAACAATTTTGTTCTTTTGTAGCAGTAGCTAAAATAAGGTCTTTTATTAATAATGGAAAATCGATAGTCGCTTGTTTCATAGTCATTGCACCCTCTCCGAGCTATTTTTAATCATGTATATGCAGAATTGGACAAGCTATGCTCTTTTTTTTGTGTAATTTCATGTACTGGATTCAAAGAACTTGCAATCATGCCGTTAAAATTGGTAAGATTGGTTATAATCAATAGATGGAGTATATTACATAAAGAGAGTTGAATGATATGGGAGAAGTGCAACGTGAAAAAGTTGCTGTCATCATTGGGCCAACTGCTGTCGGAAAGACGAAATTAAGTATCGATCTTGCAAAAGCGTTGAATGGTGAGATTATTAGTGGTGATTCCATGCAAATTTATCGTACGATGGATATCGGGACTGCAAAGGTGACGATAGATGAGATGGACGGAATTCCGCATTATATGATTGATATAAAAGATCCGGAAGATTCATTTTCTGTGGCGGAATTTCAAGAACGTGTCCGTAAGTGCATTCGAGAAATTACAGAGCGCGGGAAATTACCAATTATTGTTGGTGGAACCGGTCTTTATATACAATCTGTTCTATTCGATTACCAGTTTACAGATGAGGCTGGGGACGCTACATACCGAGAACAGATGGAAAAGTTAGCATTAGAACACGGTGTGGAATATGTACATAAAAAGTTACAAGAAGTAGATCCAGAAAGTGCGGAGCGTATTCATGCCAATAATGTAAGGCGTGTTATTCGGGCGTTAGAAATTTTTCACACGACGGGTGGAAAAATGAGTAACCAGCTCGAAAAACAAGAAAATGAGTTACTGTACGATGTTTCATTAATTGGCTTGACAATGGATCGAGAAATGCTATACGATCGCATTAACTTACGTGTTAACCTAATGATTGAACAAGGTTTATTAGAAGAAGTAAAAGGTTTACATGAAAGAGGAGTGCGAGATTGTCAATCTATTCAAGCGATTGGTTATAAAGAGATATATGATTATTTTGAGAATCGTGTATCTTTAGAAGAAGCGGTATCACAATTAAAGACGAATTCACGCCGTTATGCAAAACGTCAATTAACGTGGTTCCGTAATAAGATGGATGTCACGTGGTTCGATGTTACTGATGGTGAAAAAACGTCAGAAATTTTACGATACATAGAAGGAAAGCTACAACTAAAGTCGAATAATAGGTAAGTAGAGAAAAAGAGGAGGATTCGACATGAAGCAATCAATCAATATTCAAGATCAGTTTTTAAATCAACTCCGTAAAGAGAATACGTTCGTTACGCTGTACTTATTAAATGGTTTCCAGCTTCGTGGATTAATTAAAGGATTTGATAATTTTACAGTCCTGCTGGAAACAGAAGGTAAGCAACAGCTTATTTATAAACATGCAATTTCTACATTTGTGCCACAAAAAAATGTTTCAATTGAATTAGAGTAGTAATGAATTATTGTACATAACAAAAAAAGAGCGAGTTTCTCGCTCTTTTTTTTATTTGTCATAAACAATAAATAGTGAAATTTAAGCAATTCTAAATACAGTAAGACGAATGTTAGTGTTTCCTGTTGCAGGGATCGTAATCTCGTTAAGAGTAGATTGGACAGAAATGTTTGCTCCAGCAGCTAATGTTTCGATTGTAGTAAATGAAAGTGAGTCGCCTATTAGATTTGAAGAGAAGTTGTCAGTAGCAACAGCTCCATTAATTGAAATTCCTACTCCAAGTGGAGCGCATCCTGGCGCAGTTGTAGAAATAGATACGCTAATTACATAAATACCAGCGTTAATAACAGTAACTGTATTTGTGCCGTTAAAGATAATATTGTTTACGTTAATTGCAGTACTAAAAATAAAGTTATTAAATTGGAGTACTGTTTGTTGGATGTTGTTTGTTACAACGATTGTTGCTACTGGGAAGCTAGGTCCAGTAGGTCCGGTAACTCCTATACCAGTAGCACCCGTTGGTCCTTGAACACCTTGAGGTCC
>NZ_QNUA01000041.1:0-107628 GCF_008042285.1 Bacillus sp. AR13-1 | reverse complement strand
CTTCTAACACTATTTTTCTTTAAAAATGCATTTACCATTACTATAGTTACCTATAAGTAACCTACGCACATAAAAGTGCATCATTGCCTTTTTGCATAAACATAGATACACTTTTAATATAATAAACAACTGAGATGATTAAGGAGTGTTATACTTGGCAGAATTATTACAAGGAAAAAATGCTTTAATTACAGGAGCAGGTAGAGGGATTGGTCGTGCTGTAGCGATTGCGTTAGCGAAAGAAGGCGTAAATGTAGGTCTTTTAGCTCGTTCAGAAGAAAACTTAAAAGCTGTAGCGAAAGAAGTGGAAGCAGAAGGTGTAAAAGCTGTTATTGCGACTGCTGACGTATCTTCATATGAAGAAGTAACGACTGCAATTGAAACATTAAAAAATGGTTTAGGATCTATCGATATTTTAATTAATAACGCTGGTATTTCTAAATTCGGTAAGTTTTTAGAATTAGACGTTGCTGATTGGGAAAAAATCATTCAAGTAAACTTAATGGGTGTATACTATGCAACTCGTGCAGCTTTACCAAGTATGATTGAACAACAATCTGGTGATATTATTAATATTTCATCTACAGCAGGACAAAAAGGTGCACCTGTAACAAGTGCATATAGTGCTTCTAAATTTGGTGTTCTTGGTTTAACAGAATCGTTAGCGATGGAAGTTCGTAAACATAATATCCGTGTAACAGCTTTAACACCAAGTACAGTAGCAACTGACATGGCTGTAGACTTAGGATTAACTGATGGAAATCCTGATAAAGTAATGCAAGCGGAAGATATTGCAGAGTTTATCGTAGCGCAGCTGAAATTAAATAAACGTACATTTATTAAATCAGCAGGACTTTGGTCTACTAATCCGTAAGGGATAAATATAAAATACAAAGAAGGGACATTTATTCTGTAATGGAGTGGGTGTCCCTTCTTTATTTTTTGTGTATGAAACGGAATTTTCGGTATAATTAAATTTGAATGGTAGATAAGTATTAAAAACTTGAAGGGGATGGTATTTCCATGAGTACGATTGAGAAATGGACGGCTGTTGATCAATATATGAGTGATGTATTAATACCGAAAGACTCTACATTAGAAGAAGTTCTTCAAGCAAACGCTGCAGCTAATTTACCGGCACATGATGTATCGCCAACTCAAGGGAAGTTTTTACAACTATTAGTACAAATTCAAGGAGCGCGTAAAATTTTAGAGATTGGCACTCTAGGCGGATATAGTACAATATGGCTTGCAAGAGCATTGCCATCTGGAGGGCGAATTGTTACATTAGAAGCAAGTGAAAAGCATGCTGAAATTGCACGAAGCAATATTGAGCGTGCCAATTTGAATGATAAAATTGAAATACGATTAGGATTAGCGTTAGATTCTTTAAAACAAATAGAAAATGAGAAGTATGAACCATTTGATTTTATTTTCATAGATGCGGATAAACAAAATAACCCTGCTTATTTTGAATGGGCACTGAAACTATCACGCCCTGGTACTGTAATTATTGGGGATAACGTAGTACGTGAAGGTGAAGTTATTGATAATACTAGTAGCGATCCTCGTGTACAAGGGATACGCCATTTCTATGAGCTAATAGCTGCTGAGCCGCGTGTAAGTGCTACTGCGCTTCAAACTGTAGGAAGTAAAGGGTACGATGGGTTTCTAATGGCAGTCGTAACAGAGTAATCTAAGGAGGAAAAAGGGATGAAAAAGAAGTTTCAAAAATTATAACGTGTATCTTGTACAACGAATTTAGCTCGTGGACCTCCAATTTACATAGCTTTATATTATATATTAAAAACTTGGAGGCTATAAGAAGATGAGAACTGAAAAAGAAATGTTAGACTTAATTATAAATACAGCAAAAGAGGATGAAAGAATTCGAGCTGTCATCATGAATGGGTCACGTGTGAATCCAAATGTGAAAAAAGATTGTTTTCAAGACTATGATATTATTTATGTTGTAAAAGATATACAATCTTTTACGTGTAATCATAGTTGGATTAATAGATTTGGAGAAATAATGATTGTGCAAATGCCGGAAGAAATGTCGTTACTTCCAGCTGATAAAGACGGGAAATTTCCGTATTTAATGCAGTTCATGGATGGGAATCGAATTGATTTAATGCTAGTTCCAGTTGATTTAATAAATAAATTTATTGGACAGGATAGTTTAAGTAAATTACTACTGGATAAAGACAAATGTATTGGAGAATTTCCGCCAGCAAGTGATAAAGATTACGTTATAAAAAATCCTACAGAAAAAGAGTTTTTGGATTGCTGTAATGAATTTTGGTGGTGCAGTACAAATGTAGGAAAAGGATTGTGGCGCGAGGAACTTTCTTATGCGAAAGGAATGCTTGAAGGCCCAATGCGTGATATGTTAATCGTAATGCTAGAATGGCATATTGGTATGAAAACAAATTTTACAGTGAATACCGGAAAGTTTGGTAAGCATTTCGAGCAATATGTTGAAAAAGATACGTGGGAGCAATTTAGAAAGACATTTTCAAATGCAGAATATGAAAATATATGGGAGTCATTCTTTGTAATGGGTGATTTATTTAGGGAAGTTGCGAACGAAATTGCTAACACATATGGATATCAATACCCGCAAGATGATGATGACAAAGTGACAAGCTATTTAAAACATGTGAAAGTTTTGCCGAAAGATAGTACATCGATTTATCCCGCATAAACGGGCAGTAAAACCCCCACTGATTAAAGTTTCACTTTATTAATTGTATAAAGCAGTAAGACGGTCCTAATTACGGACAGTCTTATTTTTGTTCATGAATAAGAATTTCTCTAACAAAGTACAGATGAATCACATATGAAATTTTAGGGAGGTTTTTATCATGTATTATTTTTACGCACCAGAAATGTTCGTTCCATTTCATTGGGGACTAGAACGAAATGTTTCGTATGCTTATATGCCATATCATTCATTTTATTATGGAAACTATATAGACGCAGTGCCGTATGTATTAAATGTTCCGCAAAATGATCAAGTCAAAGTGAAGGAAGAGAATCGGGGGGCATGGACACCTTTTTCATGGGTTGAAAAATATGCGTATGCATTTTCAGGACCATACAATAAAGCGGAAGTAGCTCTTACATTTGATGATGGACCAGATTTAGTATTTACGCCAAAAATTTTAGATAAGTTAAAACAATATAATGTAAAAGCTACTTTTTTCTTACTTGGTGAAAATGCAGAAAAGTTTCCGAATGTAGTAAAGCGTATCGCGAATGAAGGGCATGTAATTGGTAACCATACGTATAATCATCCGAATTTAGCGAAAGTAAATGAGGCTGAATACCGTAATCAAATTATAAAAACGGAAGAAATATTAAATCATTTAGCAGGTTATGCACCGAAGTTTATACGTCCACCATACGGTGAAATACTTGAAAATCAATTGAAGTGGGCGACAGAGCAAAATTTTATGATTGTACAGTGGAGTGTTGATACAGTTGATTGGAAAGGGGTAAGTGCTGATACGATTACAAATAATGTGCTAGGGAATTCATTTCCAGGAAGTATCATACTTCAACATTCGACTCCAGGTGGACATTTGCAAGGATCTGTCGATGCACTAGACAAAATCATTCCGCAGTTAAAAACGAAAGGGGCACGTTTTGTAACACTTCCAAGTATGTTCCAGACATCTAAAGAGAGAAAATAAAAATGTTAATAATTGGGATTTTAAGAGTTGTATAGTATAATGAAGGTGTAAGTTAGGGGGGATATAATTGATGGATGCACTAGTAAACATAGGAATGAGCATATTGATTGGTATTATATTTATACTTGCGGCACTTATTCTTCAAAAAAATCCACCGACGGATATTAACGCAGCATATGGTTACCGTACGAAACGGTCTATGAAAAATAAGGAATTATGGGATGCAGGTAACAAGTATAGTGCAGAAGTGATGAAACAAAATGGATTCATTATGATGTTAATTGGAAGTGTTATTAGTATACTGTTTAGATATCCACATACAATGATAGCGATTATGATTGTTATGCTGTTGTTAATTATACGATTATTTATACGAGTAGAGAAAAAATTAAAGATACTTGAGCAATAGAAAAATAAGACTCCCGAATAAAGTAAGCTGGGAGTCCTATTTTTTTATAAACTATTTTTGTTTAGCAATTCTTGTCCTTGCACTATAACAAATTCATAGTATCCAAGAGCATAAGGATAAATATCTTCAAATGTTATCGTTATCGGATTACTGTTTAAAACAGAATTAGTCGTTAAAGATGAAATCTCTCTTCTTAATAGTTGTAGAAAAGTAGTTGCATGTACTTTCATCACATCGTCTACTTCTTCACCTGGTGCAAATGGAAGTGGTTTTATTACATTGTGGAAATACATATGACAAAACTCACGATCAGTAAGGCTTGAAATTTCATAATCTATTTTATAGATTCCTTTGTATGTTAAATCATTCGTTTGGAAGGAAAGACCCAGTTCTTCCTCAATTTCACGTAGACCGCCAATTAGTACATCTTCATCATGCATAATATGTCCGGCGGATGTAATATCCCATATACCCGGAGCTTCTTTTTTATTATTAGAGCGTAATTGGAAATATAAGAACATATCCTCAGCATCTTTTTCTACAAACCAGCAATGAAATGTTTCGTGCCAATCACCGTCACGATGCACGTCATCACGTAATTTCTTTCCAAGTGTATTTCTTTCAGGATCAAATATTGTTAACCACTCTGTCATTTTAATTCCCCTTTCTGCAAATTTTATTATACAATATTTGTATTGAATTTTGGGAAGATAAAGAAAAAGGAGTGATTATTAGTGAAGATAGAGAATAAGGGAATAAAATCAATAATTTCAACTGAGGAAGAATTACGACAAATATTGGGGCAACCAAGTGAACGGGCTTTGAAAAAAGTTATTTCATCACTTGATCACCATTGTGTAGATTTCCTGTCTAAATCGCCTTTTCTAGTATTATCTACTGCAAATAAATTCGGAGAGTGTGATGCTTCGCCGAGGGGAGACGCACCTGGATTTGTATATGTATTAAATGAAAATAAAATTATCATCCCAGAAAGACCGGGTAATCGTCGTATAGACTCTATTTTAAATATAATTTCAAATTCGCACGTAGGGTTAATCTTTTTTATTCCGGGTCTTGGGGAAACACTCCGAATAAACGGTAAAGCATATATTACGAACGATGAAGAAATTTTGAAAGAAATGCAGGCGAATGGACGCAATCCGTTACTTGGAATTGTTGTTGAAATAGAAGAATGCTATATTCATTGTGCAAAAGCTTTTATTCGTTCAAAAATGTGGGATCCAGAGTCATGGTTAAATAAAACAGAGCTACCTTCAGCACCGAAAATGTTAATGGAGCATGCGAAAGTGAATGCTTCAGAAGAGGAAGTTGCACGTTCTTTAGAAGAAAGTTATAGGGAAAGATTGTATTAAAAATTATTTTTTAAATATAGTGTTGAAGTATGAAACTCTAAACGTTTTAGAGTGAGACTTTAACTATGAATATTGCTAATTTGTATGTGATGAATATATGTGCAAGAGAATAAATCTGTATTAGATGATTTGTTATTTTAAAATATAATTATTCATATTCTTAAAAATTGTGAAGAAAAATAGGCTTGCTTTTTGAAAAGTTGATAACTATAATAAGTTAACAAATAGACATGAACGAAAAAGTAACGATAAGGACATGAGATGATTTTTACGGTTTACAGAGAGGGAAGACAAGGCTGTGAGCTTCCTAACACGAAAAATGATCTTACCACCTTTGAACTTCAATAGTGAACGAGTAATCTAGTAATTATTGACGGTATCAGCCGTTATCTGAACTTGAGCAATCTAGAAGAAAGTAAGTCTAGGTTGGAACAAGGGTGGAACCACGAAAACACATTCGTCCCTTTCCTAGGGATGAGTGTGTTTTTTTTATAGTTTTTAAGATTGAAAATTTAAAATAATTAAAAAATAGTATTGATTTTGTTTTTTATGCGAGTATAATGAGTTAACAAATAAACATGAGCGAAAAAGTAACGATAAGGACATGAGAACATTTTTACGGTTTACAGAGAGGGAGGCCAAGGCTGTGAGCTTCCTAACACGAGAAATGATCTTACCACCTTTGAACTTCAATAGTGAACGAGCAATCTAGTAATTATTGACGGTATCAGCCGTTATCTGAACTTGAGCAATCTAGAAGAAAGTAAGTCTAGGTTGGAACAAGGGTGGAACCACGAAAACACATTCGTCCCTTTCCTAGGGATGAGTGTGTTTTTTTATTACTTTGAAAGGAGGTGCGGTAACATGAAACGATTAGTACGTACGGAAATAACCACCACCTGCATGATTAAAAAGCAGAGTAAGGTGATTCACAGGTGTAACAATTAAACTATTTAGGAGGAGATTAGAAGATGAATAACGTTATTAATGTTGGGGTATTAGGATTAGGTACTGTCGGAAGTGGTGTTGTCCATATTTTGAAAGAACATTATAAAAAAATCACTCTTGATACAGGATATGAAGTAAAGGTAAAGACAGTCGTTGTACGTGATTTGGAAAAGGAACGTGATGTTTGCATTGATGGAATCGTAGTAACAAGTAATGTCGATGAAGTTCTAAATGATTCAAATATTGATATTGTAGTAGAGGTAATGGGCGGAATTGAAGAAGCGAAAGAGCATATTGTGAAGGCTTTGCAAAGTAAGAAACATGTCGTAACAGCAAATAAAGATTTAATGGCTGTATATGGTGCGGAGCTTCTGCAACTGGCAAATAAAAATGAATGTGACCTATGTTACGAAGCGAGTGTAGCCGGTGGGATTCCAATATTAAGAGGATTATCAGACGGGCTAGCTTCAGATCAAATTGAAAAAATAATGGGAATCGTAAATGGAACAACAAATTATATGTTAACAAAGATGAGTCAAAATGGATGGTCGTATGAAGAGGCTTTACAAGAAGCGCAAAAATTAGGGTTTGCAGAATCAGATCCGACAGCGGATGTAGATGGACTAGACGCTGCGAGAAAGGTAGCAATTCTTGCAAACTTAGGTTTTTCGATGAATGTTTCTTTAGATGATGTTCAAGTTAGAGGTATTCGAAAGGTTGAAAAAGAAGATTTAGAGATGGCCGAAAAATTAGGATTTACAATGAAATTAATTGGTAAAGCTGAAAAACAAGGATCATCCATTCACTTAAGTGTAGAACCGACTTTATTACCACGTCATCATCCGCTATCGAATGTGAATAATGAATTTAATGCGGTGTATGTTCACGGTCAAGCAGTAGGAGAAGTGATGTTTTACGGACCTGGAGCTGGGAAGTTACCAACTGGTTCTGCTGTAGTAAGTGACATTATTTCAATCGTTAAAAATATGAATCAAGTTCCGAAAAATAAAAGTGTATTAAAAGAACCGGAGCCGTATGAATTACAAGGAGATGAAGAAGTAGTTTCAAAATACTTTTTGCGCATTTCATTACGAGATGAGCCTGGAATGTTTAAAAAAATAACAGAATGTTTCGTCGATTATTCTGTGAGTTTAAAAGAGGTAATTCAATTACCTTTGAATCGTGAGCTTGCAGAAGTCGTTGTTGTGACGCATCAAACTTCAAAATATCAATTCGAGCAAGTTTTAGGAGCGATAGAAGATGTCGCAAGTGAAATAAACAGTTACTACATTATTGAGGAGGAAAAACAATATGTATAAAGGACTATTAAAACAGTACGCTTCTTATTTACCGGTGAATGAAAACACACCTGATGTCAGCTTAATGGAAGGGAATACACCCCTGATTCCATTATTAAATATATCAAAACAATTAGGGATTCAGTTATACGGAAAATATGAAGGAGCGAATCCAACGGGTTCTTTTAAAGACCGTGGTATGGTAATGGCAGTTGCAAAGGCGAAAGAAGAAGGTTCAGAGGCTATCATTTGTGCATCTACAGGTAATACATCAGCATCAGCTGCCGCATACGCGGCACGCCTCGGAATGAAATGTATTATCGTAATACCAGAAGGAAAGATTGCGCATGGGAAATTAGCGCAAGCAGTTGCTTATGGAGCGGAGATCATTTCAATAGAAGGGAATTTCGATGATGCACTTAAGGCTGTAAGAAATATTGCTGCAGAAGAGCCGATTACATTAGTAAACTCAGTAAATCCTTACCGAATTGAAGGACAAAAAACAGCAGCATTTGAAATTTGCGACCAGTTGGAAAATGCACCAGATGTTCTAGCTATTCCGGTTGGGAACGCAGGGAACATAACAGCATACTGGAAAGGATTCTGTGAATATGAAAAAGAAAAGGGTTATAAAAAACCAAGAATTCACGGCTTTGAAGCCGAAGGAGCAGCTGCAATTGTAAAAGGGCATGTAATTGAAGAACCTGAAACGATTGCAACAGCGATTCGTATTGGTAACCCAGCGAGTTGGTCATATGCAGTAGAGGCTGCCGAGCAGTCTCATGGTGAAATAGATATGGTGTCAGATGAAGAAATATTACATGCGTATAGATTGTTAGCAAAAACTGAAGGAGTTTTTGCAGAGCCAGGATCAAATGCTTCATTAGCGGGCGTCATTAAACATGTGCAATCTGGAAAAATCAAAAAGGGAGAAACGGTTGTTGCAGTTTTAACTGGAAACGGTTTGAAAGATCCTGATATCGCAATTTCTTCTAATAAATTTGATATTGCAAGTGTGTCAAATGATATAGATCAAATTAAAGATCATATTAAAGGGGTGATTATGTCGTGATACCATTGAGAGTACGTGTCCCTGCTAGTACAGCGAATGTCGGACCTGGATTTGATTCAGTAGGAATAGCATTGTCATTATATTTAGATGTGGTGGTAAAGGCGGAAGCAGATAAATGGCAAGTAATCCATTCCTTTGAAGATTCAATTCCAACAGACGATAAAAATTTAATTGTTAGCACGGCATGTAAAGTGTTTCCTTCTTTATCACCCTATATAATAGAAGTTACTAGTAATATTCCGCTGACAAGAGGTCTAGGAAGTAGTGCATCAGCAATTGTAGCAGGAATAGAGCTTGCGAATCAGCTTGGAAACTTGAACTTAACAATTGATCAGAAAGTTCAAATTGCTACAAATTTTGAAGGACATCCAGATAATGTTGCTGCTTCTATTTTAGGTGGAACTGTAATCGGAGCGCTGGATGGAAAGAATGTTTCGGTTGTAAGGATTGAAAGTAAGGAATTAGGCGTAATTTCTCTTATTCCAAATGAAGAGCTAAATACGGAGGAAAGTCGATCTGTATTACCAGAGATGTTTCCGTTTCATGAAGCGGTTAAGGCTAGTGCGATAAGTAACGTATTAGTAGCTGCATTATGTCAAAAGAAGTGGGAAGTTGTAGGTGAAATGATGGAACGAGATCATTTCCACGAGCCATATCGTTTAGAACTTGTACCGTTATTACCATCAATTCGTAAATGTGCAAAAGAATTCGGAGCATATGGCACAGCGCTTAGTGGTGCGGGACCATCCATTTTTATTTTAACTCCGTACGAGAAGCGTAAAGAAATAGCTGACCAATTAGCGAGAGTATTTGCAGCTATGAAAGTATGTGAGCTTGAAATTGATCATAAAGGGATTACTGTAAATAAGGAAGAACATATTGGATTATAAAGAAAGCTAGCATAGCTAGCTTTCTTTACGTTATGGAGAATCTATTTTAAAGGGGATTTTTCGGAATGAACATTAAATTTAGAGGTGATTATATGAGTTCAAAAGAGTCACCAGAAGAAAAAAGAGAACGCATGAGACAAAGTGAATTGAAAAATAATCCTACCGGTTCTTTGAATGATGGACTCAACAGGGTGGAATCAGGTAGCCCTGTTGATATGACAGGTGGTATGAATTGGAAAGGTACAGGGATATTAATTTTAGTGCTAGTTTTAGGATATATTATATATAGTTACTTTTTCAGTTAAGGGAAGCTTGATGGAATTTAGATTTGCTTGATCTAATTATTAGTGAGAATAAAAAAACAAGGATTAAAGTTCCACTGTATTACATATTTTCTTTAAACAGATTATAGTAATACGTAAATTTTTTTTGCTCATAATAGAGCTAGCATAATGCTAGCTCTATTATTTTTTTGCCATATTCCTGTAACAAACCACCTGTATATTCATTGGTGGAGGTGCAGAAGATGAAAAAAATGATAGCGATATGTCTTCTTACAACATTGTCACTTTCGACTTTAGTCGGGTGTGATGTAAAAGGTAATGATGCTTTACAAGAGTCTAAAATAAAGAAAGCGACGTATAAAGATTTTACTTACGATGTAAATCCTGAGACTTTTACGTTAACTGTAGAACATGATGGTGTAAAAGAACAGGCATCACAACCGTTACCAAAAATGAAGGTATCGAATTTGAAAAAAAACAAGGATCATACATCATGGGAATATCCGGATCAAAAAGTAAAAGTAAATTTAGAAAAGAAAAAAGACCACTTAAATATTGAAGTGGAATCGACTGGTGCAGAAAGTTTTACATGGCCAAAAGTGCAAGCTGAAAATTATACACTTCCGTTATGGGAAGGTAAGCAAATTCCGAGTAATGATGAGAATTGGAAGAAGTTTTTAAAGGATGATGCATATTCATTTGCTGAATCATTTTCTATGAAGTTTTTTGCATTAAATGGTTCTAAATATTCGATCGTATATATTGCGAACAATATGTTTAATAATGAATTGAAATTTCATTCAGATCCGAAAATAGGGTTTGATTTTACACATGAATTCCCGAGTATAAATAAAAATAAAACATATGGATTTCAATTATATGTGACAAATAATGATGCAGTAAGTATCGCTAAACTGTATAAGGATAATATTGCTCGAAAAGGTGAATTTAAAACATTACAAGAAAAGGCAAGAAAAAATAAAGAAATCGAAAAACTTTACGGGGCAGCTCATTTTTACTTTTGGAATCAAAATGGTTTATCAGAAAGTAACGTGAATTGGCCGAAGCTAAGAGAGCAAATAAATAGCCCGGTGTTTAGTCATATAAAAGGGCTTATTCAAAAGAATAGTTCGGAGCCTGGAGAACTGAGTGTGTTTGAGCAAGTAAGTAAACAAGATTTCATTGATAAGTACCAAAAAAATGTTATTTTACGCTATACAAACGAAGTATTATCTATGAAGGAATTGTATAAAGAGGATATTTTCCCGAAAGTTAATCAGGAAGCTAGTGTGTTATTAAAGAAAGGTGTAGATCACTTATCGAAGACAGAGCTGTATAGCTTAAATAAACATTTATTAAAGTCAGTACTCGGTGATGCAGTTGAAGAAGTAAGTAAATGGGGTAAGGCAGATGGAACGGATATAATAAAGGAAATGAAAAAAGTAGGGATAGACAAAGCGTGGATTGGTCTACCGAACTGGGAACAAGGATTTATGCAGCCTAATTTCGTTACAGAAGCTAAGGAAATGGGATATTTAGTTGGTCCGTATGATTCTTACCATTCTATTCACGAAAAAGGTGATAAAAATTGGAACACAGCTTCCTTTAATGACCCATCGTTATATGAAGAAGCCACTGTAACGAAGAAAAATGGTGAGAAAGTGCAAGGGTTTTTAGGGAGAGGCCGAAAATTAAATCCGACATTATCACTTCCTAGTGTAAAAGAACGAATGAACGATATATTACAAAATGGCCCTAAATATAATTCATGGTTTATTGATTGTGACGCGACGGGCGAAATTTATGATGATTATTCAACAAAACATTTAACGACACAAGAACAAGATTTACAAGCAAGGTTGCAACGAATGGATTATATTGCGCAAGAAAAGGGTATGGTAGTTGGCTCAGAAGGCGGAAATGACTTTGCAAGTAGCACGATTGCATTTGCTCACGGCATTGAAACGCCTGTTATTAAATGGGACGATGAAGATATGAGGAAAAATAAAACAAGTCCGTATTATGTGGGCGGATATTGGTCACCGAATCAAAATGTTCCAGAAAAATATGCAAAACAAGTACCGTTAAAAGAAGAATATAAACAAGTATATTTAAATCCAGTATATTCGGTACCGTTATATAAATTAGTATACAATGATTCTGTAATTACAACGCACCACTGGGAATGGGGAAGTTTGAAAGTAAAAGATGAGGTAGGAAACCGAATGTTATATGAGTTATTGTATAATGTGCCTCCGTTGTACCATTTAGATGAAGTAGAGTGGAATAAGCATAAACAAGAAATTACGCAGCATCTGAAAGTTTGGAATGAAGTTCATGAAAAGGCAGTAAAAGAAGAAATGACGAACTTTGCATATTTGTCAGAAGATAAATTAGTCCAATCTGCTTCATATGGAAAAGATATTAAAATTATTGTGAATTTCTCTAATGATGATGTGGAAATAGAAAAAACGAAAATAAAAGCAAAATCAGCTTTAATTTATAATAATGGGAAGCAAATGATATACACACCAAATGAGAAATAATAAAGTGAAATTTTAATCAGTGGGGGATTTATCCCTCACTGATTATTAGTCATCACCAATCAAAATTTCATGGCCCAAACTTGACTCTTTTATTCCTGATAAATTATGAGGTGAAAGTCTTACTACCTGCAAATAACAGAATGATAAATCTGTAAATTTGAACGTTTTGAAGTGTTAAATTTTTGAAGTTGATAAATAGTGACTTGCCAAAAATAAGCACGAGAGTATAATGTGAAATGGAATACATATTGGATTCATGATGTAACCTTACAAAAATGTAAGGTGATTGAAAGGAAATTCAATATGAAGATTACTAGACATACATTATACTAGGAAAAGAGAAAGAGAGGAGAATGAACATGAGCTCTGAATTAGAACAAGATACGAGAAGCAGTAAAAAACGTTCTAAAAGAAAATCAATAAAATGGTTCATTTTAATTCCATTTTTCCTACTTGTTTTTGGAGGAGTAGGATATGGATCGTTTATATATAACAAAGCAAAAGCTGTTGTAAGTGATGCATATGCACAAATTGATAAGTCATCAAAAAGGGACAAAGAAGTGGAACCTTTAAAGGATAATATTTCGATTTTAATCATGGGTGTCGATGGAAGCGAAATGAGAAAAAGCCAATATGGTGAAGCGGTTCGAACAGATGCACTTTTATTAGCGACAATTAATAAAGATGATAAATCCGTTAAATTAGTAAGCATTCCTCGTGATTCACGTGTTTATATTCCATCTAGAAAGAAATTAGATAAAATTACACACGCACACGTATTTGGTGGTGTTGAAAGTACAAGAGATACAGTGGAAAGATTTTTAAATGTACCAGTTGATTATTATGTGAAGTTTAACTTTGAGTCATTTGTACAAATTGTAGATTCAATTGGTGGTATTGATATTGATGTACCTGTTACTTTCACAGAACAAGATAGTAAAGACCAAGCAGGTATGATCCATTTAGAAAAAGGTTACCAACATTTAAATGGTGAACAAGCCCTTGCACTTGCTAGAACGCGTAAAATTGACAGTGACGCAATGCGTGGTCAAAGGCAACAACTTGTAATTGAAGCAATTGCGAAAAAAGCAATGTCTGTTCAATCAATTAGTAAAATGGGCTCTTTACTTGATGCAGTTGATAAAAATATGAAAACAAACTTAACGTTTGATGATATGCTTGCTATTACGAAAAATATGGCAGGATCAGATTTGCAAATGGAAAAGATGCAAATAGAAGGAACGGATAAGCGTATTGGTGGTATTTATTATTACATTCCAAACGAAAAAAATGTGAAAGATATTTCGACTAAGTTAAATGAGCATTTAGGTGTTACACCAAAACCAACTCGAAATGAATAAGTATAAAAAAAGGTTGGCCTCAGCCAATCTTTTTTTATGGAAATGGATTGCTTCATTTATTTTTAGTAGAAGGGCTACTAGTTTTTTCACGTCTACAGTCAAATCATTTTAATTTATATAAACAAAAGGTGCAATTGTACGATATACTAGAGGAAAAAATTTGGTAATTAACTCCTAAAATAGAGAAAATAAATTCATCTCATTGCAAGTTGAAAGCGAATTGAATTGATAGAAGATGAAGATCAAACAGGTTAAAACAAATCTTCTTGAAAGTTGTACATAGTGCAATCAAGAATTGGTATGAAAAGAATAAAGAGTTTGTTGAGGCAGGAACAACAATTTTGATAAAACTCCCATTATAATTCATATTTTAGATTGTTTATATAGTGTAATAAAATAAATAGATGTATAATTATATTGGGTGATTTATATATAAGATTAATAGGGAGAGGAATTCGATAGAATGGAAAAGGCTTTTAAAATTAAACGAGTTGCAGTTGTTTCAGTAGCGATTGCAATAGTAGCTATTGGGTATTTCATGTTTCAATCTATTACTTCACCAGCAAAAGCTGTTGCTAAGCAAGAAAATATAGTGCAGCTTGCAAGTGAACAATCGAAAGTTGAAATGAATAAAACGGCGCCAAGTCGTTTTAACGGAATGGAAAGAAAAGTTGCTTATCTTACATTTGATGATGGGCCAGGAAAATATACGGCTGAATTATTAAATATGTTAAAACAGCATGATGCGAAGGCGACATTCTTTTTAATCGGAGCGAATGTAAAAGCGTTTCCTGATTTAGTAAAACGTCAAAATGCAGAGGGTCATTATGTTGGAATGCATAGTATGACACACAATTTTGCGAAGTTATATAAAAATGGCGAATATGTTAATGAAATGAAAGAAGATCAAAGCTTAATCGCAAATATTATTGGAAAATCACCTCAATTAACACGTCCACCATACGGGTCGAAGCCTGGTTTAAATGAAGGCCTTCGAAACAAAGTAGTAGAGGGTGGTCTTAAAGTATGGGACTGGACAATTGATTCTTTAGACTGGAAATACAATAAAGTACCAGTCGATGCAGCGGCAGCACAAATCGCTCAAAATGTATTAGCTGGTGCAACAAATCCTCAAGAAGTCATTTTAATGCATGATATTCATCCGCAATCAGTCGCAGCTGTGCCAGCAATATTAAAGGGTCTAAAAGAAAAGGGTTATGAGTTTGAAGCATATCATGAAGAGAATCACTTCCCCGTGAACCTCTGGCATGATAACCGTATGTAATGGAGGAATTGAAGTTGAAATATGGAAAAGTAGCAGTAGTTGGAGCATTATCAGTAGGATTATTATCAGGTTGTTTCGGTGAAAAGCCAGAAGAAAATTTATTTACGGCTTTTGAAGCAGCATCTACACAGGAAAAATCTTTAGCAGATGACACAAAAAAATTAGAGAAGTTAGAAAAGCAAGGACAAGAACTTTATTCTCAAATTTTACAAGAAGGTAAAGAGCATAATGAAGCAGTTTCAAAGAAAATAGAGCAAGCTACTGCAAATGTAGACGAGCGTGAAAAAGTATTGAAAAACGAGAAGGAACAGTTAGAAAAAGCGCAGAAAGAAACGACATCCGTTCAAAATAATATTGAAAAACTCGAAGATAAGAAATTACAAAAACAAGCAAAAACAGTAGAAGAATCGTATAAAAATCGTTATGATGCCTTCCAAAAGATGAATGAGAATTACACGAAGGCGTTAGCGACTGAAAAAGAACTGTATGAAAAATTAAAAGTAAAAGAAACGAAGTTAAAAGAAATTGGTGAAAAAGTTAAAACTGTTAATGAGTTAAATGTGGAAGCGCAAAAGGCGAAAGAACAATTTAATAAACATACAAAAGAGTATAATGATAATAAGTTAGCATTTTATAAAGATGCACAAATTAAAATTAAAGAACAAAAATAAAGAAAGATCTTAATTATAATAAAAAGCCGGGGAAACATTGTCAAAAATGTTTTTTCGGTTTTTTACTTTAAATGAATAGAAAAGACTGGAATTGATATCATAAAAGAGTTATAGTGAAATATTCTAAGGGAAACATTAGGAAGTAAGGAGATCAATACAGTTGTATAAAACATACGCAAATGCAGATAAATATGTTACATTCTACCTATGAAACAATATAAATCAAAAGAATTCGCTGAAATAATCAATGTGTCTGTAAGAACTTTACAGAGAAGGATAACGAGGGTGTATTGACTGCTTACCGAAACCCTAAAGGAAGAAGATTTTATACAGATAAACAGTATAAAGACTATATGGGGATTCAAGAAGAAAATACCGGAGGATAAAGATTTATGAAAAGAGCATATCTAATAGAAATCCATCCGACAAAAGAACAAATACCTCGAATAAATCAGACTATTGGTGTGTGCAGATATGTTTACAACCTGTATATCTCTAAAAATAAAGAGTTGTATGAAGCCGAAGGAAAGTTTTTAAGTGGGTATGACTTTTCAAAATGGTTGAACAATGTCTATACAAAAGAATGTGACCAGTGGATAAAAGAAGTATCAAGTAAAGCTGTAAAACAAGCGATTATGAACGGGGATAAAGCTTTTAAGCGATTTTTTAAGGGTTTATCTAAATTTCCACGATATAAGAAAAAGAAGAAGCAAGATGTGAAGTGCTATTTTCCTAAAAACAACAAAACAGATTGGACAGTAGAAAGGCATAGAGTAAAAATCCCCACAATTGGTTGGGTAAGGTTAAAAGAATATGGGTATATTCCCAAAAATGCGATTGTAAAAAGTGGAACGATAGGTAAAAGAGCAGGAAGATATTTTGTATCCGTGCTTTGCGAATTGGAAGAAACAGAAACGAAGCCAACTTTCAACCAAACAGGTTTAGGTATTGATTTAGGGGTGAAGGATTTCGCTATACGTAGCGACGGTATCGTTCATGAAAACATCAACAAAACAATAAGAGTAAAAAAGATAGAAAAACGGTTAAGACGTGAGCAACGTTTTTTATCGCGTAAATTTGAAAATATAAAAAAGAGAGGTGAAAAATCTGTTACTAACAAAAGAGCGAATATAGATAAAAATATTCTTAGAGTGCAAAAACTACATGCCAGGTTAACAAATATTCGATTAGCGTATGTAAAGTCTATTGTAAATGATGTGGTGAAAACCAAGCCAACATTTATTACAGTAGAAGATTTGAATGTGAAAGGTATGATGAAGAACAAACATCTATCTAAAGCAGTTGCGAAGCAATGCTTTTATACATTTCAAACATGGTTATTGGCGAAATGTGAGGAATATGGAATTGAACTACGTCAAGTAGACAGGTTCTATCCCTCGTCGAAGTTATGCTCATGTTGTGGTCAAAAGAAAGTAGACTTAAAACTATCCGAACGAGTATATGAATGTGACTGTGGAAATGTAATAGGTAGAGATTTGAACGCGTCAATCAACCTTTTACAAGCAAAAAAATATACAATACTAACGTAAATAGATTGTATATATGTACGGTGGGCTACATCGGAATTTATGCCTGTGGAGTGTTACAGCAAACTGTAGTAGCGAGTTAGTGGCGAGACAGGACACGCAGAAGCAGGAATACTCTAAGAATGTACATTTGTCTATATTCTTAGTAGCAGAAGGAATTATGTCATATGAATTTTTATTCAAATTAGGTTTAGCACTCTTTTTAGGATTATTCATCGGAATAGATAGGCAGCTAAAGAATAAACCGCTTGGTGTGAAAACAAGTATGGTTATTTCCGTAGCGAGTTGTTTAATTACAATGGTTTCAATTGAATCAGTGAATGTTTATTCTGTACCGGGTCATACAAACATGGATCCAATGCGTCTCGCCGCTCAAATTGTTAGTGGGATTGGTTTTCTTGGAGCAGGGGTAATTTTACGAAGAAATAATGACGTTATTTCAGGATTAACGACAGCTTCTATGGTATGGGCCGCTTCAGCACTAGGTATTGCGATTGGTGCAGGGTTTTATATACAAGCGACGGTTGCTATGATTTTAATTATATTAGCGATTAACGTACTTCCGCAAATTGTGAAAATTGCAGGCCCTTATTCATTAAGACAAAAGGACTTATCCATAAAAATTACCGTAAACAAACATCGAGAGTTAGACGGGATTTTTAAGCAAATTAAAAATTTAAATATGCAAGTAAAACGAGTGAAAATTAAAGATATTGATAATGGGGCATCTCAGCAATTGGAAATGGTCATTTTAGCTCCAGAAGATTTATATACAACTGAATTATATAGTTCTTTAAAAGAAATCGATCATGTTGTTTCAGTAGAAGTTGAAAGTAGATAAAAAGAGTGATGAAAATTCACTCTTTTTTTAATGCATACAAAACATTTTGCTATAATTATTTTCTAAGGGGGATGAGTATGGTGGAGATACATATTAGAAAGGCAATGAAAGCTGATATTGCGACAATAGCGAAAGTGCATGTGGAAAGCTGGAAAACGACGTATACTGGGATATTCGCTAACGAAATTTTAGAAAATTTAACATTTGAACAAAGAAAAAAGCAATGGGAAAACATTTTTCAAAAAGAAGACAATCTACAATATAGATTTGTAGCAGAAACGTTAAATGGGGAAATTATCGGATTTATCGATGGGGGAGTTGAAAGAACAGGTACATATAATTGTGATGGGGAATTATATGCAATATACATTTTACAAAAATATCAAGGAATGAAGATAGGACAAAGATTATTTCAAGCATTGCTATCGGAATGTAAAAAAGATAATATGCAATCTCTGTTAGTTTGGGTTGTTGCTAATAACCCTTCTAAAAAGTTTTATGAAAAATATAATCCGGAAAAAATTGACACGAAACTTTTAGAAAGACTAAATGTAGAAGAAATAGCATATGCTTGGCGAGATATGGATTGTTTATACAAATCACTATTAATTTAGAATGCGATAATATTATTATGTAAACTTAATCTACAAGAATGAAAAAATACATCAATAATTATATTGGTGTATTTTTTTGTTGACGGATTAAATGTTTTGAAAAGGTAAAAAGTTTAGTTAGATAAAAAAATTCTGAAATATATCTTGAAATGATTATCATTATCAATTAAAATCATAGTTGATAATAAAATTCAACTGTCAGAAGTTTCACGAAAAAATGATAGTGTTCGTCTAAAAGAGGAGGAGCAGTATGCAGCATGCGAAACAAATCGCGGAACATGCAACAATACAAAGCTTTTTAAATTGTTATTTAAGAGAAACAGGAAGTGGAGAATGGATTACGGAGGATAAAAGGATAGAAAATATTTTCTGCCATTCATTTCAAAGAGACGCTATCCCCACTTATTTATGCTGTCGGTTATCGGCACAAAACGTTACTTTGTATGGGGAAGTTATATATAAATCGTCAACGGACCGTCATCTATTTGGAGAACAATTTTATTACCAAATTGGCGAAAATAAAAATGTTATTAAAGCAGATTATATTACGGTTATTATGTTTTTAATAAAGGAAATGTCTATTAACTATGGAGAAGGTACGAATCCTGATGAACTTATGCTTCGAGTTATCTATAGTTGTCAAAATATTGAGAAGTTTATACAAGGAAGGGAGCAGGATACAGCTGAATTATATGGTTTCCATACGACTTTTATAGAGGCGGAGCAATCTTTATTATTTGGACATTTAACTCATCCTACACCAAAGAGTAGACAAGGTATATTGGATTGGAAAAGTTCAATGTATTCTCCTGAATTAAAAGGGGAGTGCCAACTTCACTATTTTAGGGCACATAAAAGTATAGTAAGTGAAAAGTCATTGTTACAAGATTCTACAACGGCGATGATAAAAAAGGAATTAAAGAACGATGAAAAGGTAGGTCAAGAATTTATTGAAGAGTACTGTCAAGAAGATGAATATTCATTAATTCCAATCCATCCGCTACAAGCAGAATGGCTATTACATCAATCTTATGTGCAAAATTGGATGAATCAAGGTGTACTTGAATATATCGGTCCAGTAGGTAAGTGTTATATGGCGACATCATCACTTAGAACGCTATATCATCCTCATTCGAAGTATATGTTCAAGTTTTCATTCCCTGTAAAGGTCACGAATTCAATGCGTATTAATAAATTGAAGGAACTTGAGAGTGGACTTGAAGGTAAGGAAATATTGAATACTAAAATTGGAGAGGTGCTAGAAAAGTTTCCAGGATTTGATTTTATATGTGATCCGGCCTTTATTACTTTAAAATACGGGGCACAAGAGTCTGGATTTGAAGTGATTATTCGAGAAAACACATTTTATAGTGAAAATGAAAATGATGCAACGCTTATCGCTGGATTAGTACAAGATGCAATTCCGGGTGAAAGAACTCGTTTAGCAAATATTATCCATCGCTTAGCGGATTTAGAAGGTAGAAGCTGTGAAGAAGTAAGTTTAGAGTGGTTTAGACGATATATGAATATCTCTTTAAAGCCGATGGTATGGATGTATTTACGTTATGGCGTTGCATTAGAAGCGCATCAACAAAATAGTGTTGTTCAATTGAAAGATGGTTATCCAGTTAAGTTTTACTTCCGTGATAATCAAGGTTTTTATTTCTGCAATTCAATGAAGTCAGTGCTAGATAATGAACTAGCGGGTATTGGCGAACGTACTGGGAATTTATATGACGATTACATTGTAGATGAAAGATTTCGTTACTATTTAATTTTTAATCATATGTTTGGACTAATTAACGGTTTTGGTACAGCAGGATTAATAAAGGAGGAAATTCTTCTTTCGGAATTAAGGTCTGTACTTGAAGCGTTCCTTCCATATAACCGCGAACCTTCTACATTTTTAAGTGAATTGTTGGAAGAAAATAAATTGGCATGTAAAGCAAATTTGCTAACGAGATTTTTCGATGTTGATGAACTGACAAATCCTTTAGAGCAAGCAATTTATGTACAAGTAGATAATCCACTCGTTAGAGAAGTGGCTGTTCGTTCATAAGTAGTGCTAAAATTTCACGTAATACAAATAATGGAATTTGATATTCCGTATTATAGCGGAGGGATTTATGAAAGAAGAAGTTTATCACATGAAAATATTGAAGGCACTCCAATCAAAAGAGTACATTTCAGTAAGAAGAAGAGTATTCCGGCAATTAGTAGAATCGTTAATTTATGAAGAAATCATTACGCCGATTCGTATACAAAAGGGAGAGCAAATACTTTTTATTATACAAGGTCTTGATGAAAAGGATCAAAATGTAATGTACCAATGCTATGGGCAAGAACGTATGACATTTGGGCGTATTTGTTTACATGACTCATTAATAATGAGAGTTCAAGATGAGGAAGAAGAAATACAATCAGTTTCACAATTTTTACAGGAGATTTTTCGGATTGTTCAAGTGGATCGAACGAAATTGGATTCTTTTATTCAAGAATTAGAACAAACAATCTTCAAAGATACGATTGCACAATATGAGAGAAGTTGTGAAGAAGACTATCTTGCGAAATCTTATGATGAGCTTGAAAGTCATTTAATAGATGGACACCCGTATCATCCTAGTTATAAAGCACGCATCGGGTTTCAATATCGTGATAATTTTCAATATGGATTTGAATTTATGCAATCAATGAAAATTATATGGATTGCAGTTCATGAGAAATATACGACTGTAGGATATGAAAGTGAAGAGAGTTATAACTGTACCTTTAAAGAAGAAATTGGTGAAAAGAAAATCGAAGAGTATATGGATCGTATTCGAACAATGGACTGTGATTCGAAGAAGTACATGTTTATACCTGTTCATCCTTGGCAGTGGGAGAACTTTATTATTCCGAATTATACTGACCATATACAGGATAAATATATTATTTATTTAGGGAAATCAGAAGATGATTATTGCGCGCAGCAGTCGATGCGGACATTAAGAAATGTTACGAATCGAGAGAAACCATATGTAAAGTTATCAATGAATTTACTCAATACTTCAACTATCCGTACATTAAAACCACATTCGGTTGTGAGTGCACCTGCTATATCGAATTGGTTAAAAGATATAGTAAATCATGACCCTTATTTAAGGGATGAATCGCGTTTAATTTTGTTAAATGAATTTTCGAGTGTTACGTACGATGCGAATAAAAAAGCTACGTATGGCTCATTAGGATGTATTTGGCGCGAAAGCGTTCACAAATATTTAGATAAGAAAGAAGAGGCAATCCCATTTAACGGTTTATATGCCAAGGGAAAAAATGGGACACCAACTATTGATTTGTGGTTAAAGAGATATGGAGTAGAAAGCTGGTTACAATTGCTTATTCAAAAAGCAATTATCCCAGTTGTACACCTCGTTGTAGAGCATGGAGTCGCATTAGAATCACATGGGCAAAACATGATTTTAGTTCATGAAGAGGGAATACCAGTCCGTATTGCACTAAAAGATTTTCATGAAGGACTGGAGTTTTATCGTCCATTTTTGAAAGAACTCGAAAAATGTCCTGACTTTACTAAAATGCATAAAACATATGCGAATGGTCAAATGAATGATTTCTTTGAAATGGACCGTATTGAATGTTTACAAGAAATGGTTTTAGATGCGCTTTTCCTATTCAATCTAGGTGAACTAGCTTTCGTGCTGGCAGATGAGTATCAGTTGAAAGAGGAACAATTTTGGATCATTCTTGTTGAAGAAATAGAAGATCATTTTGAAAGATTTTCGCATTTGAAAGAACGTTTTGAAGCATTACAATTATATGCACCTACATTTCATGCAGAGCAATTAACGAAGCGTCGTTTATATATGGATGTGGAATCGCTTGTTCATGAAGTTCCAAATCCATTGTATAGAGCAAAGCAACTTACAATACAAAAATCAGTTGTTACAGGGGGAAATCATGCTAATCGTTAATAAACAAGAATTTAGCAAATATGATTTTGAATTGAGATTACAAGGTTACGAGAGAGTGGAACAATTTCAAGAAGCAGAAGGAAATAGATTTGCACTTTGTCTGAAAGATCCATTCGATATTATTACGCTTGTGTTTTTCCTAAAAGAAAAAAGAGCATCTGTACTACTTATTCATGAAGATACGCCAAAGGATACAGCTATTGAAATGGCAAAGCGCGCAAAGTGTACTGCACTTTTATACGGAGAAAGTAACGACTTTACAAAATTAGAAGTTCCAAATCTATTACAAGAAGAATCGTCTTTATTGCAGTATAGTTCAGGTACAACAGGAGAGCCAAAACTGATTCGTAGAGCATGGACGGAAATTGAAACAGAAATTGCTGCTTACAATGAAGCTTTAAAATGTGAAGAAGACGAAGTGCCAATTGTAATGGCTCCAGTTTCACATTCATACGGATTAATTTGTGGCACGTTATCAGCAATTACGAGAGGTAGTAAGCCTATAATCATTACAAATAAAAACCCTAAATTCGCGTTAAATATAGTTCGTAATACCGAAAAACATATCATATACGCAGTGCCACTTATGTTACATATTATGGGGAGTTTTCCACAAGGGACTTTTCAGTTTCATAAAATTATGACATCAGGATCACCTTTGCCAGAAACGCTATTTTATAAGTTAAAGGGCATGACGAAATACATGATGCAGCAGTACGGCTGTTCTGAAGCTGGTTGCATTAGTATATGTCATGCTATGGAAACACATTTGGATTTAGGAAAACCACTTCCTCATGTAAGTATTAACATAGGTTCAAATGAAGATGAACCTGAAGAAATCGTAGTGAAAATTGCTGAAAAGGAGATTTATACAAAAGATTTAGGTTATAGATCTGAGCAAGGCATTCATTTCATGGGGCGAATAGATGATGTTATTAATGTGTCCGGTCTAAAGGTATTTCCTATAGAAGTGGAAGAAACGATGCTTCGATTAGAAGGTATTCAGGAGGCGATTGTATACCGGGGCAAGCATCCTGTGATGGGAGAAATAGTAAAAGCGAAAGTAGTCTCTCGTATTGAACCAGTACAAATACGAGAATGGTGCATACAGCATTTACCGTCTTATAAAGTGCCACATGAAATTGAAAATGTAGCAGAGATTCCGAAAAATAAAACAGGGAAAGTAAGTCGGAAGTTATTAGAGATGGGAGAGATAACAACATGAGTCGTGAAATGTTAAAAGAAGCAGTTTTAAGTATTATGAGAGAAAAAATGGAACTGAAAAATGTAACGCATTTAGAAGAAACGATGCGTTTAAATCAAGATTTATATATAGATTCGGTAATGATGTTACAGCTTATAGTATACATAGAAATGGATTTAAAGCTATGCGTTCCAGAGGATGAGATAGACCCAAAGGCGTTTCTTACTGTAGGATCTTTGCTTGACTTTATGGAAGAGTTACAGCCGTTACACGAAATAAATGTGAATAACTAACCTTTTAGGAAAGTGGATGAGAGTATGACTTCAATTAAAGTTCACTGTTTAGTGAGTTGTTTTTGTGAAATTATAAAAAGGCGTAGCGATATAGATTTCCGTCCATTTTATTTCGGATTATGGGATGGAGATTTTGATATAACAGAAGGCGGGATTATTTCTTATCATTCCGAAAACATTAATCATGATAACTACTTACTTTGGTATGAAAAATTGTATGGCATTAAAGTGAACGAATGGTACGATCATTCAAAAGATAAAAGTAGCAATGTAGAAACATTTTTAGAATTAGTAGAAAATAAGCCAGAAAATCGTTACGTAATTGTAATGGTTGATATGTCTTTATTGCCTGAGAGAGAAAATAAGTTTCATCAAAAACCGTTTCCGCATTACTTAATGATATCGAAGACAGAGAAAGAAGATGAATGGTTCATGCTTGATCCTGATTTTCGCTGGGAAGGGAATATGGAAAGAGAAAAAGTGCTCCATTCTGTTAAAGACAACCCATTTGGTGGAGGCTATTTCATTGATATAGAAGGAATTCAGGAGCCAACACAAGAGATGGTAGAAAGTTATTTCATGGAAACATTCAAAAAAGATGATAATGAACTAACAATGGAATTAAAAAAATTAATAATAAAAATGGTAAATGAAGAGGATGGGTATTCACTTTCCGGGCTCGTAACGGCAGTAAAGCAAATACCCGTATTGGCAATACGTAAATATAGCTATGAACATGCCTTTGCATACTTCCGTGAAACTTTACAATATTCGGAGCAAGAATTTGATTATTGGTGTGATCGAGTGGAAGACATTGTACAAGGATTTACAAATGTACAGTACCGTGCTATTAAAATGGCAATGACAAATAATAAAGATATGTTATTACCAATTGTTGAGAAACTTGATGAAATGAATACAATTGAACTGCAAATTAAGGATGAACTAGAGAAACAGTTTCTGTTATGGAAAGAAATGATAACAAATCAGTCTTTCTTAACTAATACAAGTTCATTGAATTTAAGATAAGGGAGTTCAAACCAATGAAATATTCGCTATGTACAATTTCATTTCGCCATCAACTAATTTCATTTACTGATATTGTTCAATTTGCATACGAAAACGGTTTTGAAGGAATTGAGTTGTGGGGGACCCATGCACAAAATTTATATATGCAAGAGCGTGAAACGACAGAACGAGAAATAGATTATTTAAAGGATAAAAATTTAGAAGTTACGATGATAAGTGATTACTTGGACATATCATTATTAGCGGATTTTCAAAAAACGATGGAAAAATGTGAACAGCTGGTAACACTAGCTAATTGGTTTAATACAAATAAAATTCGTACGTTTGCCGGGCAAAAAGGTAGTGAGGATTTCTCGGAACAAGAGAGAAAAGAGTATGTGGAGCGAATTCGCATGATTTGTGATCTATTTGCTCCGCATAATATGTATATACTATTAGAAACACATCCAAATACGTTAACGGATACTTTGCCGTCTACTTTGAAATTGTTAGAAGAAGTAAATCATCCATATTTAAAAATAAACCTTGATTTTCTTCATATATGGGAGTCTGGTGCAGACACTGTAGATAGTTTTCATCGATTAAAGCCGTGGATACAACATTACCATTTTAAGAATATATCATCAGCGGAGTATTTACACGTGTTTGAACCAAATAATGTATATGCCGCTGCTGGAAGTCGTATAGGAATGGTTCCATTATTTGAAGGTATTGTAAACTATGATGAAATCATCCGGGAAGTGAGAGATACTGATCATTTTGCTTCGCTTGAATGGTTTGGGCATAATGCGAAAGATATATTGAAAGAAGAAATGAAAGCATTAACGAATAGAAAATTAGAAGTAGTAAGTTCATAAGGTGAAATGATGAAAGAGTCTCGTTTAGGAGACTCTTTTTTTATTTTATCAATAACCAAAAATTACCATGTATTTAATTTCGGATTTGATACAGTTTAATATATATAAGGAGGTGATCGGTAATGGCTAGAAATCGTAACGCTAATCAATTAGCATCACATGGAGCACAAGCAGCTCTAGATCAAATGAAATATGAAATTGCACAAGAGTTTGGTGTACAGCTTGGAGCTGATACTTCTTCACGTGCAAACGGTTCTGTAGGCGGTGAAATTACAAAACGCCTTGTAGCAATGGCAGAACAACAGCTTGGTGGCGGATATACTCGCTAAATGTAGAAGGTTATAGGAGAAAGGAAGGATTCTTCCTTTCTTTTTTATTTTCAATTAATTGGTATGGATATATTGTGAACAGGATTCAAAGAATAGGAGTAATGCTATATTTTATCCAATTTCTTTTGTTGTAAATGGAAAGTAGTAAAGATGAAATAGCCCTGGTGGAATGTAAACATAATTTCCAGCAGGGCTATTATATGGTAAGAAATATATGATGAAAGGTTCCGAAATCAACATGTTAAAAAAAGAAAACTGTTGTTTAATTGCACTTGCATCAGTTCCACTTGTTATGACGCTAGGTAATTCAATGCTTATTCCAATCCTGCCAACCATTGAAAAGAAATTACATATTTCATCTTTCCAAGTATCCATGATAATTACAATTTATTCTATCATTGCAATTATACTTATACCGATTGCTGGTTATTTATCAGATAGATGGGGACGAAAGATGGTAATGGTTCCAAGTTTATTAATTGCAGCTATTGGAGGAGCGATAACGGGATGGGTATCATGGAAAGTTGATAACCCTTATGTTTGGATTCTTATCGGAAGAGCAATTCAAGGGATAGGTGCTGCTGGTGCTATGCCAGTTGTCATACCATGTGTCGGTGATTTATACAAAGATGAAAAACAGGTTAGTGCAGGTTTAGGAATCATTGAGACGTCAAATACATTTGGAAAAGTATTGAGTCCCATATTAGGATCAGCTCTTGCAGCTATTGTATGGTTCTTACCATTTTGGGCGATTCCAGTTTTATGTGTAATATCGATTGTTTTACTACTGGTACTAGTAAAGGCGAAGAAACAAGAAGAAGAAGTCCCACCACTTAAAGAATTTATTCAATCTATTATCTCTACGTTTCGAGAAAAGGGAAGATGGTTAATTGCCATTTTTATACTAGGTGCAATTATTATGCTTATTTTATTCGGAATACTTTTTTATCTGTCAACTATACTGGAGTCGAAGTACGATATTCATGGTATATGGAAAGGGTGTGTACTCGCTATTCCTTTACTTGTACTATCACTTAGCTCATATATGGCTGGTAAAAAAATTGGAGATAAACAAGATATTATGAAAAAGTGTATCTATATTGGATTTTTACTGGCTGCTGCATCTGTCTTCTTACCTTTATTTCTAAAAGGAATCTATTTGCTACTTCTTTGTCTCGTTATTATGGGGGGAGGAATTGGTATGGCGTTACCATGTCTAGATGCTCTTATTACACAAGGGATTGAAAAAGAGCAGAGGGGGACAGTTACGTCATTTTATAGTTCAATGCGATTTATCGGTGTAGCAGCTGGACCACCCCTGTATTCTTTTTTTATGAAAGGGGCAGACCATGAAGTGTTTTATTTAACAAGCATCTTCGCTGTTATTGGTGCTGTCATAGCGATAATTTGGATTAAGCCGGCAAAAGATGAAATGGAAATAAAGCAGAAGCCTGAACCGACTGCATAATTTGAAAGAGGATTGCATGATGTGTAATTAGCATGCAATCTTCTTAATTTAGTTAGGGAAAATAACTTGTTTTAACATATAAAGTGCGACTCCCCATATGATTAGCCCTGAAAATTTATTTAATATTGTGATCGTTTTCCCTGTTGAGTCTAATCCTTTTAGAAATTTCCCGGCAAAAGCTAAGCTAATAAACCAAATCCAAGAAACTATAATTGTTGCAAAAGTGAAAGCCCATTTCTCACTTCCTATGTACTGTATAGAGTTTGTTCCGATTACACCAATTGTGTCTAAAATTGCGTGTGGATTTAGTAATGAAACTGATGCGGCGAAAATAATTTGATTTTTTAAAGGCATGCTTTTTTCTTGTTTTACATCATTTGAAGAATCGCTTCTCCAAATAACCCAGCCCATATACATAAGAAAGAAAAATCCAATCATATACAAGGTGGTTGTTAACCAAGAGAAAGTTAAGAGGACAAGGGAGACACCTTGTACAGCAATTAATATTAATAATGTATCACATATAGATGCAGTCAAGACTACAGGAGCAGCTCGCCAAATATTTGGTTGACTAGCGCCTTGGTTAAAGACGAAAACATTTTGGACACCTAATGGAATGATAAGACCAAATGCAAGGATGATACCGTGAATAATTGCTTCACTCATCAGATTACCTCCTACTTAATTTGATTAATTATGATAGTCTATATTGTATAGAAGAAATGAAAATTTGTATCCATCCATATGGTTGGATAGGTTACCAACCATAAAATATGTGAGGTGATATAATGGAAAGGCTCGTTTGGAAACCTAATTTGTCTTCATCTATTCCGTTGTATAAACAAATAGAATCTTATATAAAAGAGAGAATTGTTAATGGGGAATGGACAATTGGAACTAAATTACCTTCACAAAGAGCTTTGGCGCATGCGTTTGAAGTGAACCGAAGTACAATTGTAATGGCTTTCGATGAGTTAATAGCAAAAGGGTATATTGAGGGGAATGGACGGAAGGGAACAATTGTTATAAAAAATAGTAAGAATACTTCAACATATGCCCCGCCTCCAAACTGGCAGTCTTACGTAGAAACAGGACTTCATTATCCGAATCTTCCTGCTGTACAAGAGATTAATCAAGCTGAATTTACTCCCAATGTAATTCGATTAGGAACAGGTGAACTTTCACCGAGTCTCTTGCCTGAGAAAAAGATGAAGGGTATTATTAATAAAATTTTACAATCAAATGTTCCACTTGGGTATGAGGAACCGAAAGGGAATCTCCATTTAAGAGAAAAAATTGCGGAATATTTAAAAGGGCATGGGGTATATGTATCTCCTGACTCTATTTTAATTGTTTCAGGGGCAATTCAAGCATTGCAGCTTATTTCTATGGGGCTTCTTCCGAAAGGAGCGTCAATTTTATTAGAAAAACCATCATATTTATATTCGCTTAATGTATTTCAATCAGCAGGAATGCGCTTGATTGGAATACCAATGAATGAGAATGGTATAAATACTTCATACATTACAAGATATAAGAAACAATTTAACGCATCTATTTTATATACAATCCCATCTTTTCATAATCCGACCAATTTTAGTATGAACGCTAAGAAGAGGGAAGAAGTGATGGAGATATGTAATGAAATTGGATTACCTATTATTGAGGACGCGGTATATCAAGATTTATGGTTCGATGCACCAGTTTCAAAACCTTTAAAGGCATATGATAAAAATGGGATCGTGCTACATATTGGAAGTATGTCCAAAGTCATTAGTCCTGGTTTAAGAATTGGGTGGGTTGTTGGATCAGAATCCGTTATTCAAAGATTAGCAGATATAAAAATGCAAACTGATTATGGTTCAAGTTCTATATCCCAGCAGATTGCAGCGGAGTGGTTCGAAAATGGATTGTATGATGAACATTTACAGTTTGTAAGAAGTGAATTGAAAAAACGTAGAGATTTTATGATAAGTATGTTAGAAAAGTATTGTAGTGGCATTGCAACTTGGCATGAGCCAGTAGGAAGCTTTTACATTTGGCTACATATAAATCTACCAATCTCGAATCGTAGTTTATTTGACAAAGCTTTACAAGAAAAGATTTTATTAAACCCAGGCACTTTGTATGATAGAAGTGCTAACCAATTTTTACGTCTTTCTTATTCCTATGCAACTGTAGAAGAAATTGAAGTTGGAATAAAAAAGATTGCGCAATTAATTAAAGGGTAAAAGGAGAAAAACATGAAACAATATGTGATTTGCCAAATTATCGATGGGGATAAATATTTAGCTGCTTATGCAGAGACAAAACAGGATGCAGTTGAAAAAGCAGAACTGTTAGGATTAAGAACCGGAAACCGTTACATAGTAATTACCGCGGAAGAAGCAGAAGGGTTAACTTATCCTTAAATAATGGGAGAGTACATAAGAAGTAAATAAGCCTAATAATGTACTATATTATTAGGCTTATTTACTATTAAAGTGTGACAGGGAAAATAATATAATTATGAGTCAAGTTGACGGAAATACCGATTTGTTTTTCGATTCTGATTTCCGTCTCTATACTCATCAACATATTGCCTGAAGTTCCAGGATTGTAAAAACTTATTAGCTGCATTATAACCAGAGTTATAGAGCCATTCTTTCTCTTCTTTAGTTAGTTGAAAATTAGTACTGGTAATGGTTCCTGTTGGAATTGTAATAGTTCTAGCCTTTGATTCTTTATCTAAATGACGTAAATCATGAGCTTGCATCATCGTTTTAAATAGTCCTTTGAACATGGAAATAGGTTCGTCATAGTGGGCGGGATCAGCTTGAATCTCATCTTTTATAAAATGAAATCCAAAGGTAGGCCAGCGAGGAGAAGTCGGTGAATCAAAAATCCAAATTGGGTAATTACTTAAAATCCCGCCATCAACCATATAACAAGGCTGCTTCCATTTTGGTGTTCTCCATTTTACTGGCTCAAAGAAGAAGGGGATTGTACTACTCATTCTTACAGCTTTAGCAATAGAGAAGCGATAATTTAAAAATCCATAGTTCGGTAAATCATCGGGGAAGACAACCATTTTACCGTTGCTTATATCAGAAGCTATAATTTTGAGTTTGTTTAAATCAGGTAGATCTGTAAATAAGTGAACGCCCTTTTTTCGCAGTAATTCTTCAAGCCATTCTTCTATAAATACATTGGAATAAATACCTAGAGTAGACCATGCACTTATTCCTTTACCGATAAACGGGATTCTATCAAGAAAAGTTTTCTTCATAAATTTATTATAATCAATGTCGGTTATTATTGTTTTTAATTCGGAACAAGAATATCCAGCTGCTAAAAGCGCTGCGATAATTGAACCAGCTGATGTTCCAGCTACGCGCTCCCATTCATATCCTTTTTCGGCTAACGCGCAAATTGCCCCCACATGCGCAATTCCGCGTACACCGCCTCCTTCAAAAACACCATCAATTTTCATTGAACATACTTCCTTTCTAAAAAATGAAAATGGAAAAAAGCACGTATTGTACGTGCTTTTTTACAATAGTTTTTAAGTTTACTAGCAGCCTACAAAGCCGCCCCAACAGCTAGCTCCGATGATGATTAGAAGGATAAATAAAACGATTAATAAAGCGAAACCTCCATAACCACAACCGCCACCACAACTACCGCCGTAACCGCCGCCGTAACCGCCGCCGTAACCGCCGCCGTAACCGCCGCCGTAACCGCCGCCGTAACCGCCGCCGTAACCGCCGCCGTAACCGCCGCAACTATATCCGTAACCCATGTGGAATTCCTCCTTAAATTAAAAATAAAAATGAACGAGGGGAAAATATACTGGAAGAAATAAAGAACTATCGTGTTTGTAGGAACAATGTATACTATGCTTTTTTAAACTTGTTCGCGTACGAGGGATAAGCCCGTTTTTTGGAGGGCTTGTTGAATTTACAATGAATGAAGTATAATCTTTGTGCTATGATACAAATAAGTATGTAAATGTAAGGAGAATTTATGGAACAGAAAATTGAAATATTAATTGATAAATATGAACTAACACATTTGAAACAGGAACTTATTAATACTGTATTTCCTTGTGTAAAAGTTGTGCCAAAACAACAGGAAATAATTGCGATAGGCAGTTCGAAAATGGGCGGAGTTCCTGATTTGCCAAATACATTTGAATATCCAACATACAAAGAGAATCCGTTATGTTTTATCGCACAATTTAATTTAAGTGATTTACAAAACGTTGGTATGGATCACAATCTTCCTAAGACAGGGATGTTATATTTCTTTAGTATTGAAAATTACTTTGAAGAAGATGTAAATCCAAACGAAGCTGGACGTGTACTTTATTATGATATCCCTGTAGAGCAATTACGTAGAGCAGATGAAATACAAGCGAAATATAACCAGTGTGCAATTACTTTTGAACTGACGTATAAATTACCGGAGCTTTTCATTGAAGATGAGGCGGATTCAGATCGTTTCTTGCAATTACTTGAAGAGCTAATCCCAGACAACTATGATAATCATCAAATGTTTGGAGAACCATTCTCTGTACAAGATGAGGTATTGTACGAGACTGGACAATATATGGGGATAGATCCACAGCATATGACGCTCTTATTCCAAATTGATTCAGATACTAAAAATTGTAATATGATGTGGGGAGATTTAGGGATGCTTTATTTCTGTATTGGAAATGAAGACTTGAAAAATCGCCATTTTGAAAATACATGCTGTGTGTTGCAAACTTGCTAAAAAAAGGGTTGTTCTTTTTCTAAAAGAACAACCCTTTTAAAAATGTTAAATATGCATAATCTCATATGACCTATTTTAAAAAATATTGTATACTCTGAAACTATACGATACTTTTTTGTATAGTTATAGAATGTAAGGAGTGACAAGATGGGAAAGACAAGTAAGTATGTGACAGCTGCCGCACTTTGTTCAACTATAGTAATGGGAGGCTTACAGGCGTCAGCTGTATCTTATGCGGCTACGAATCCGACTACAGTGACAACACAATCAGATGCAAAGTTGTTAAATGATTTCAGAAAAGAATTAAAAAAACAGATTGATAATAGAGAAGAAAATATTACAATCACATATAAAACAAAAGATAGAAATGCTAGAAATATTATGGACCAATTGTATGGCGAGTTTAATAAAATTGTAGATGCTGATGAGTATGTAAAATATAATGTAGCGTCTACTAAATATTCTATAAAAGGGATGCCAGGGAATTATACATTTACATTACAAGTGAAGTATCGTGAATCAAAAGAGCAAACACAGTATGTAAAGTCTCAGGCGAAAGCAATTGTAAATTCTATCATTAAACAAGGCATGGATGAACATGAAAAAGTGAAAGCTATTCATGATTATGTTGTGAAAGAAGTATCATATGATACTTCTTATCAAGCATATACAGCGTATGAAGCGTTAGCGAATCGTTCTGCCGTTTGCCAAGGATATACATTGTTAACATATCAATTACTAAAAGAAGCAGGTATTCAAAATCATATTGTAACAGGTACAGGGAATGGACAAGCTCACGCATGGAATTTAGTGAACATTGATAACAAGTGGTACCACCTTGATACTACATTCGATGATCCAGTTCCTGATAAAGCTGGGCGCGTAACATATTCATATTTTAATATGTCTGATGAACAATTAAGCAAAGACCATGAATGGGATCGTAGTGAATATCCAGCGGCAACTACAAGCTACTTCAACGAATTAACAAGCAAAATAAAAGCCGGTAGTTCAAAAACTGCTGTATATGAACAAATGTTAAAAGAAACAAATTTAAAGTATTTATCTGCACAATACGGAGCGGAAAATTACAATGAGTTTAAGAAAAAATTACAGCAACAATTTGCTTCCAAGCCAGAAAAAGTAGAAGTACGATATAAGCAGTCAATGGATGGAACGATGCAAGATATAAAGAAAGTACTAGATGAAATAGCTTGGCCAAAAGGTGCAAAGCGTGTATCTTATCAAGTTGCGCCATATAGTGCAATGGCAGGTTATTCATTAGCGACAATTACATTTACGTATTAATGAAAAAGAGCATCTTTAAAAGGTGCTCTTTTTGTGTTTGATTTATAATATCGTTGACTATTTAGAATTGCGTGATAAAATAATTGGAAATAGAGGATGTGATAGCTGAATGAATTTGTTCGAAAATAATATATTTGCATTGATATATTTTTGTCTAGTAATCGGGCTTATCGTTTTGTTTTTTGTATCATTTACTCTGTTCATTAAAAGATTATTGCAAAAAAACACTATGAAAAAACAACATGTGATTAATATGAATCAGAAGTTAGATCGGATTATTGAATTGCTTGAAAAAGATAAAAAAGAATAATGGAAGATGGATAAAAAGGAGAAGCAGATGGCGAATTATATAAAGGAATTACGTGAAAAAATAGGGCATGATTATGTTATTTTGAATTTTGCAGGAGGTTGTGTATTTAATGAATTTGGTGAAGTGCTTCTGCAAAAAAGAGGAGACTTTAATGCTTGGGGATTTCCAGGCGGTGCAATGGAGATCGGGGAATCTGCGGCAGAAACTGCGATTCGAGAAATAAAAGAAGAAACAGGATATGATGTGGAAATTGATGAGCTCATTGGTGTGTATACGAAATATTTTCAAGCATATCCGAATGGAGATCAGGCACAGGCAATTGTAATATTCTTTAAGTTTTCAATCGTTGGAGGGAATACAAAAATAGACGGTGATGAAACGTTAGATTTGCAGTTTTTCCCTTTAGACGAAATGCCGCCATTGTTTAATAAACAACATGAAGATTGCTTGCAGGATTTATTAGAGAAAAGAGTAGGGGTATATCGTTAACGTATAAAAAAGAAGCTAAATGAGATTAGCTTCTTTTTTATGTTCTATTTCCACCAATCATCAAACATTGACGCTGGTACTTGTCTTTTATGTTCACTCACTTTGTAACGCTTCTCGATCTTTTCAGCAACGTCAGCTGGAACGGATTTACCTTCTAAATAGTCATCTAATTGATCGTAAGTAATGCCTAGCTCTGTTTCATCAGCTTGACCTGGTTTTTCATCTAATAAATCAGCTGTTGGCATTTTTAAGTAAAGTCGCTCGTCTGCACCTAATTCTTGTAATAAATCACGTCCTTGGCGTTTCGTTAATCCCGTTAATGGTAATAAATCTGCACCGCCATCTCCGAATTTTGTGAAGAAACCTGTTACAGCTTCAGCAGCATGATCAGTTCCGATAACGAGTAGCCCTTGTTGTCCGCCGATTGCATATTGTGTAACCATGCGAATGCGTGCTTTTACGTTTCCTTTATTGAAATCTGTTAATGATTCACCTAATAAGTTTTCGTATTGATTTGAGAAGGCATCAACTGTTGAAGCGATATCAAAAGCAACAGACTGATCAGCTTGAATAAATTGTAATGCTAATTGTGCATCATCTTCATCTTTTTGTACTTTGTATGGAAGACGTACGGAGATAAACGTTGCGTTACCACCTTCATTACGAACTTCTTCGACTGCAAGCTGTGCTAAACGTCCTGCCAGTGTAGAGTCTTGTCCGCCGCTAATTCCAAGTACAAATCCTTTTGCACCTGTAGTTTTTAAATAAGCTTTTAAGAAATCAATTCGTTTACGAATTTCTACTTTCGGATCAATTACAGGCTGAACATGTAATGCTTTCATAATTTGTTCTTGTAATGTCATTATGTTTTCCTCCTATTCATATTAAAGCGGTAAATAAGTTTATATGTATATTGGTACATACTTCTATCCTTTATTATTTCGCAAAACTAACGAATATACAATAGGATGCGTGTATGAATATGAATGTAGTCATTATAATGAAACTGTTTTATATAAGCAATTGTTTAAAACCTTTCAATAATGTAAGGTTTTTGTCATTTGAATCGATGGAAGGTATTTCCGAACTTTACTAATATAAAAGTATAGTTAGTAGAAGGGCGGAGAAGTAGTATGAACATTAGAGAACTCGCATTTCGAAATGTAACGCGAAATAGACGAACATACTCAGCTTATTTTTTGAGTAGTGCATTTGCAATTATGGCCTTTTTTGTGTATTCATTTTTTGCGTTTCATCCGGCATTAAGTGCTGGAGAATTAGGACAGTACGTATTCGTAAGTATGTCTTTTGCGCAGTCTATTATTTACTTATTTACATTCTTCTTTATTTTATATTCAATGGGAATGTTTTTAAAAACGAGAAAGCGTGAACTAGGAATTTTAATGATGTTAGGTATGACGAAATATCAATTAAAGCGTCTTATCTTCTTTGAAAATATAATGATTGGAATAGGGGCAATAATTTTTGGGATTCTTTCAGGTATGTTGTTTTCAGGAATATTAATATTTGTAGCTCCGATGATATTAAAACTAGATATCTCTTTATCCTATTACATACCGATGAAAGCGATTGTTGTAACGAGTATTATGTTTTTCGTATTATTTATGATCATTTCATTGTTTAGTGCAGGAATGGTTCGTAAAAATAAAATTATGAAATTGTTTAGAGGATCAGCAGAGGCGAAGCCAGAACCGAAGGCATCTATAATTTCTTCTATATTAGCAGTAGTATTGCTTAGTGCTGGTTATGCAGGAGCTCTTATGTCACATGGTGCAATGGTATTTATAATGATGATTCCTGTTACAACGGTAGTCATTATTGGTACGTATTTGCTGTACAAGCAGTTGAGCGTCTTTATTATTAGACTATGTAAAAAAAGTAAACGTTTCTATTGGACACAGACAAATATTATTACTTTGTCAGATTTAGCATACCGTATGAGAGATAACGCAAGAATGTTCTTTATTGTAACGATTATTTCAACAGTAGCATTTTCAGCAATAGGTACATTGGTTGGGTTTGCTTCGATGACGAAAGAAATTATGGACAGACCAATTGCGTTTCACTATCAGTCTAAGCAAGGTAATAGCAATGAGCCACAGCATCTGAAAATCATTGACGAAGGATTAAAGAAACATAATATAGCAGCTTCAAAAATAAATATTTCATCGAAGAAAACGGAGGAGCAGTCGTTAAGAAGCGCCATTTTTATAAAAGAATCAGATTATAAAGAATATGCAAAGTTAACAGGAGAACCATTTAATACTGTATCAAATAAAGAGGCTTTATTTTTGTCAGTCGAAATACCCGGACCACCGATGAAAGAAAGAAAAGAAATTACTTTACCAAATATGAATGAACCTTTAAATGTGAAAAAAGTTAATACTTCTTCATTAAGTAAAATACTAAGAGGTAATGTGTATGTAATCTCTAAAAATCAATATGATTCATTACAAGATGGATTTAAAGAAGAAAAAGATTATATGTATAAAACACAATCCGCTAAAGATGAAATTGAGGTTGGTAAAGAGCTTACGAATCAGATTAAGCCTTATCAAGAACATTCAACGTTTAGTGCAGAAGAGTACGATCAAAATCAAAGTCTACAAATCGCAGGACCCATTTTATTTGTAGGTTTCTTTATTGGTATTGTATTTTTCGTTTGTGCAGGAAGCTTCCTTTACTTCCGTTTATTTTCAGATTTGGAGGACGATACTCGTTTATTTGAAATGATTCGAAAAGTTGGATTGACGAGAGGGGAATTATCGAAAGTAGTCACAATCCGCTTAGCGCTTTTATTCTTCGTTCCAGTTGGAGTTGCAACATTACACGGGGCAGTAGCATTAACTGCGTTAGGACAAATGTTTGAGTACTCACTGTTTAAAGAAAATACAATTGTATTAAGTATTTTCGTAGGTATTCAAGTTGTATACTTCTTAATTATACGATCGCGTTATTTAAAACAATTGAAAGAAAGATTGAATATTCGTTAAATGTGTTTTTTTAACTTTTGTACTATATTTTCTAAAAAGAGTAAGGCATTACCAAATATATAGTGATAAAATGAAAATAGCGAGGTGAAAAAAATAATAGAGAGTAAGGGGGGAGTAACATGAAAGCAACAGGAATTATTCGAAAAGTAGATGAATTGGGACGTATAGTTATTCCTAAAGAATTACGGGATGTATTAGGAATACAAATCAAATCACCACTTGAAATTTTTGTAGAAGAAGACAAAGTCATTTTACAAAAATATCAACCATACAATGCTTGTCAAATAACAGGTGATGTTTCAGATCAAAATATTTCATTAGCAAATGGAAACATTACTGTTAGTATAGAAGGCGCAAAACATGTAATAAAAGAAATTGAGCAGTTTTTGAACAAGAGTAAGATTTAGTCTTAATTTATCCCGCTATTTGTGGGCAGTAAAACTCCCACCTCAAAACTCGGCTGAAGCAAAGAAGTTAGGTGGGAGATCAATTGCCCGTAAACGCCCGATTGGTGAGGGCTAATAATCAGTGGGGGATGAACACCACCCACTGATTATAGTTTCACTTTATATTATTCTATTGAAAAACTGAAAAAGAAAAGGACCATTAATGGTCCTTTTCTTTTGTTTATTGAGAAACATTTGAGAGGAAGGGAAATGGAACGAATAAAACGAATGTTAAATCTAAACGCATTCAATAGTGGTCTGAAATGAAAATAATATATTTTCAGGAGGGATTACGATGAATAGTAGTACAGCGAATAAACAAAAAGGCATTAAATTAATTCCGTTTACTGTAAATAAAGTGGTTGAACAAGTAAATGAAATTCCACCAGGTGTACAATTGATTCATGCTCCGCAAGTATGGGAAAAGAGCGCGAAAGGAAAAGACATTGTCGTTGCTGTTTTAGATACAGGTTGTGATGTAAATCATGTTGATTTAAAAGATCGTATTATTGGTGGGAGAAATTTCACAAAAGATTATGAAGGAAATCCCAATATTTATCTTGATAATAATGGGCATGGTACTCATGTAGCGGGGACAATTGCAGCGACTGAAAATGGAGTGGGTGTACTAGGAGTCGCACCACTTTCTAAAATGTTAGTTTTAAAAGTATTAGCTGGAGATGGTTCTGGAAGTTATGAGCAAATTATTGAGGCCATTCATTATGCTGTAAATTGGAGAGGACCGAATAAAGAGAAAGTGAGAATTATTTCAATGTCACTTGGTGGTCCGCAAGATGTACCAGAGTTACATGAAGCTATTCAAAATGCGGTAAAACAAGACGTACTTGTCGTGTGCGCTGCAGGAAATGATGGAGATTGTAACGATGATACTGAAGAATTAGATTTTCCAGGTGCTTATTCTGAAGTAATTGAAGTAGGTGCTGTTAATTTAGAGCGGAAAATTTCATGCTTTAGTAATTCAAATCAAGAAATTGATTTAGTAGCGCCGGGTGATGAAATACTGTCTACGTATCCAGAGGGGAAATATGCGGTATTAAGTGGCACTTCAATGGCGACGCCGCATGTCGCTGGGGCGCTAGCACTTCTCATAAAGCAGTGTGAGAGAGAGTATGGTAGAAAATTATCAGAGCCGGAAATATATGCGCAACTTATAAAAAGGACTGTACCTTTAGGGTATGAACGTACATCTGAAGGGAATGGATTAATAGATTTATTAAAAGAATAGTAATTACTAAAAAACATCTCATATTTATATGAGATGTTTTTTAGTATGGTTCTGTTGCATGTACTACAACATCTAATAAACCAGGGAATCTAGTATTTAAATCTTCTTCACGAATTGAAATGAAACGTTGCGTTCCCTCAAGTCGTGTAAACATAACACCAGATTCACGTAACACTTTGAAATGATGAGATAAAGTTGATTTCGCAATTGGAATGTTTAACGCACCACAAGATTGTTCATTTTTCTCTAGTAGCATAGTTACAATTTGTAAACGAATTTGATCGCTAAGTGCATATAAGACAGAAGAGAATTGAATTTCTTCTCGATTTGGATGATAGAGAGTACGCATTTTTTCACCTGCTTGTATAAGTTAATATATTTGCACTATAACATATAAAGTGGTATATTTCTATTGTTCGAATATAATCGAATAATAGAAATATAGGGGGGTAAAAAATGAAGTATACAAAATTGCAAAAGGCAGGACTAAATATTTCGAAGTTGGGGTTAGGAACAAACGCTGTTGGGGGACATAATTTATATGCTGATGTGAATGAGGAAGAAGGAAAAAGATTAATAGAAGAAGCAATTCAGCAAGGGATTACATTTTTTGATACAGCAGATTCATACGGTTTCGGTAGATCAGAGGAATTGGTAGGAGAAGTATTAAAAGGAAAACGCCACGAGTTTGTACTTGCTACAAAAGGTGGAATTCAGCCATTATTAAATGGAGAGGTTCATATTAATAATGAACGAAGCTATTTAAGAAATGCTGTGGAAAATAGCTTAAGAAGATTACAAACTGATTATATTGATTTATATTATTTACATTTTACAAATCCTGAAACAAGTTACATAGATTCAATTGGAGAACTTACTCGCCTAAAAGAAGAGGGGAAAATTCGTTCAATTGGAATATCTAACGTAAATGTAGAGCAATTAAAAGAAGCGAATCAGCACGGACATATAGATGTTGTACAATCACCGTATAATATGTTGGATCGTGCTGCTGGGGAAGAACTTTTGCCATATTGTATAGAATCAGGTATTTCATTTATACCGTACGGGCCTCTTGCTTTTGGGATACTAGGCGGGAAATATACAGAAGATTTTAAATTAAACGAAGGCGATTGGCGTCAAAGTGTAAATCTATTTGAAGAAAATACATATAAAAATAACTTTAAAAAAGTTGAGATGTTAAAAGATTTAGCTAAAGAAATGAATCTTGAAGTATCACATTTAGCTTTAGCGTGGCTATTAAATAAAAAAGGAATTGATACTGTTATTCCTGGTGGGAAACGAGCGGAGCAAATAAGAGAAAGTGTAAGAGCAGTGGATGTTTCATTGAATGAAAAAGTTATGAAAGAGATTGAATCTATTTTAGAAGATTAGTTGAAAAGAGGGAACTATCCCTCTTTTTATATAAAAAGAGAAGAAATACATGAAGGAGCTTTTGAGTGCAGGGGGTAAAAAAAGTAGACAAATAATAGAAATGTATTGTAATAAAATTATGGGGAATCCAAAAATAAAAATCCCTAAAGAGATAGGGATTTATATATCGGCATATAGTTCCTTGGAAAAGGATATACTTAGTTTAACATATAGGAATACTTATATTTGTGAAATAGATGTGAAAGTAATGTGAAAAATGCCGTAATAAAAAGCACTGTTTTAGCTAAAACAGTGCTTTTCGTTTAGATTGAACTGTTGCCGCATTTTCATCATGTATTCCTGCTTCTTCAATAATTCGTTTTTTTACTTTATTTAATAGATGGTCTACTGCCTCACCAAAATAGTTAGCTTCGCTTTTTGTGCGGGCTTCTCGTAAACATTTATAGTTTTCTAGCAGTTCCTCTTTTTCGGTGTTTGTTAAGAAATCTTCTATTTTCTTTTTTGTCATACGAAACACCCTTTCTTCTGACAAACGACGCAATAGAAAATATTTATTTTTTATTATAACAATAATTTTTAGAGAAAGTATAGACTAACGTCGTAATAGTTTGTCAATTTCTTGGATTTTCTCATCAGCTTTCCCAATTTGCGTATTTTTAGCCTGTTCACCACCAAGAGCTTGGTGAAGTAAAAACGTTTGACCGGAAATAGCGGTCACAATGGAGACTTTTATAATTTCTTTTATTAAGGTGACATCGAATAAAACGAGTCCAAGAAGTGCGGCGAGGCTACCTGTAAAAATATCAGTTAAAAATCCAAAATGAAAAAAAGTTTTTAAACGGCGTGGAAGCAATAACTTGCCTTGGTTATTGATTAGATGGGAAACGAAGCCAGTAATGCCACCAACGAGAACTGCGGTTAGCCATTGATACATTTCCATCGAATCCACTCCTTTTAGTGAATAAGATTCGATAATTTTATATTGATTCCTTTTAATATTTCATATAAGCATATTGAGAAAGTTTGTTTAGGTTTATTCCGTATTCAATTTAATTGTAACAGAAAAATCTGATATATTTCAGTCTATTATATGAAGCGGTTATTCCTTAATATGAATGTAGAAAGGGGTGCGTGATATGAATATAGATTATCGAATAAGAAGTGTAGATGGTTATACAAAAAATATAGGGGAATTAGTAAGCATGCTGGAACATACGAGGGCTGTAACATTACAGGAAATAAACGAGCTATCAGTTGAGCAATTAGATTTAATTATGCCGAGTGGAGGGAATTCCATCGGAGCGTTACTAAAGCATATAGCAGCTATTGAAAAAGCACATCAGCTTATTTCATTTCAAAAGCGTGACTTTACAAAAGAAGAATTAGAAATATGGGAAGATGCACTGTATTTAGGGGAAGCAGGGAAATCTATTCGTGGCTATGACATACCGTATTATGTACAACTTTTGCAAAAAGTGAGAGAAGAAACACTAAAGTGTTTGAGTGAACAGGATGACGAATGGCTAATATCAGAAAGAAAGTGGCCTAATGGCGTAGCGTAAATCAGCACTACCTTTGGTTTCATGTGCTAGAAGATGAAATTAGTCATCGCGGACAAATTAAAATGCTAAAAAATAAGTTATTTGAAAATTACGTTAAATAAGGTAGCTTTTTAATGGGATATTCCATATAATGAGAGTAATTAAAATTAGAACGGGGTGATGTATTATGGCGAAATTAACTTATATGAATAATAAACCAAATACAAAGGTGGACGGAAAGGGCGATACTCTATAAGTGAGCGCACAATCCTTCCACTAAGTTCAAACTAGGGAGGATATCAATTTGGATCAAAATATTTTAGAATCTTTCGGATGGGATTCTTTTTTTGAAGAACAAGCTGTAGAGAACTATGAAGTAGGGCGTATTTTACTTGAGCATAAGCATATATATCGGATTATTTGTAATGATGGTGAATATGTAGCGGAACTGTCTGGGAAGTTTCGTCATGAAGCGTTAACGAAGGGAGATTATCCGGCAGTTGGGGATTGGGTATATATAAAGAAAATAGAAAATGAGAAAAAGGCAATTATTCACCGTATTTTTCCGAGAAGAAGTTCTTTTTCAAGACAAGAAGCTGGTAACAGAACTGAAGAACAAATTATCGCAACAAATGTAGATTATCTATTTTTAGTGAATGCACTTAACCATGATTTCAACGTAAGAAGGATGGAACGTTATTTGCTGGTGGCTTATGAGAGCGGTGCAATGCCTGTTATTGTTTTAACGAAGAGTAGTTTATGTGAAGATGTGGAACAGAAAATTGCAGAAACTGAAGCGGTAGCAATCGGTGTTCCTATATTTGTTGTTGATAGCTTAGTGTACGTCGGAATAGAATTATTGCAACAATTTGTTTCACCAGGAAAAACAATTGCTTTAGTTGGATCTTCAGGTGCAGGGAAATCTACTTTATTAAATGCATTAATAGGAACAGATGTAGCAAAAACCGGAGATATACGTGAAGAAGATAGTAAAGGAAGGCATACGACAACTCACCGTGAATTGTTCCAATTACCGAGTGGCGGTTTAGTAATTGATACGCCTGGTATGAGGGAACTTCAGCTTTGGGAAGGAAGCACGGCAATTCAAACTACATTTTCCGATATTGAAGATCTTGCAAATACTTGCCGCTTTCGAGATTGTAAACATGAAGGTGAACCAGGATGTGCAGTGCGAAATGCTATAGATAACGGAACTATACCCGTAGAGCGCTTACTAAGCTATAAAAAGCTGCAAAGAGAATTGGCATATGTTATGAGAAAACAAGATGCTATTCTCGCAAGAGCTGAGCGTGATAAGTGGAAGAAGATTTCTAAACAACATAAAAAAATGTAAAAAACCAAAGGACTATTCCTTTGGTTTTTTGTATTTGTAAATTTTATAATAATATTATTCATATATATAGACAAAGGGAGAATATTTGTTTAAACTTTACAAGGTGTTTATCAAAAACGAATTGTAAAAATAGAGGATAGGGAATGGGATATATTCATAATTGGTTATTTATCTTTAAAACTTAATATTTAAATGTAGGAGGTTTGTAATGAGTAAACTGTTAAGGTGGTTTCGAGATATAAAAGTAGCAAAAAAGCTATTAATTTCATTTTTGATAATTTTAATTGCGGCTGTCTCTATTATTGGAGGAATGTCTTATCAAACGGCTAAAAAGAATTTTGAATCACAAATTACGAGTAGTGCTCACGATAATATAAAAATATTAGATAATTTAATCAATCAAATGATTGAGGCGAAATTTAACGAAGTAAATAACTTTGCACGAGTAATTCATAGTGATATGTATCAAGGAGATAATCAAGATGAATTAAGAAAGGTATTATCTCAATATATTAATTTAAATAAAGATATTGAACAAGTATATGTTGCCGGCAATGATAAGAAGTTTGTGCAAGAACCAAATATACAAATGGCAGCAGATTATGATCCAACAACTCGTTCTTGGTATAAAGATGCAGTGAGTAAACAAGGTGGAATCGTGGTCACTGAACCGTATAAGGCGAAAGGAAATGGACATATTGTCGTAACGATTGCGAAACAAACAGAAGATAAAAATGGTGTTGTTGCGGTAGATTTAAGTTTAGAGAATTTATTGAAAACAACAAAGTTAATCAATATTGGTAAAAAAGGATATACTTTCATTTTAGATGGAAAACAAAAAATAATTGCGCATCCTCAAGAAAAACCAGGAGATAAAGCAGCTGATTCTTGGGCAAAGAGAATTTACGAAGATAATCAAGGCACTTTTTCATACACGTATGATGGTAGTGAAAAGAAAATGGTATTTGCTACAAACTTAAAAACAGGTTGGAAAATCGGTGGAACGATGTACTCAAATGAAGTAATTGAAGCTGCTCAGCCTGTATTTTATAATATGTTAATTGTTATGCTTATTTCATTAGTTGTAGGAGGGGCACTTATTTATTTCGTAACTCTTTCTATTACAAAACCTTTAAAGAGATTAGTTGCCACTTCTAAAGAAATAAGTGAAGGAGATTTAACGCAAACAATTGAAATTCATTCAAACGATGAAATCGGTCAACTTGCAAAAGGTTTTAATGAAATGACAGATTCACTAAGAACGTTAATTGGAAGAATTAATACTTCAGCAGGGCATGTTGCAGCTGCATCTGAAGAGTTAACAGCAAGTGTGAGACAAGCGAGTGAAGCGACTGAACAAATTACATCAGCAATGGATGAAATATCAAGTGGTGCAACGACGCAAACAGCAAGCGTAGAAAATGGTGCTATGTTACTGTTTGATGTAACAGAAGGGATTCAACATGTAGCAAATAGCTCATCATCTATTAATACTGCTTCTGCTCACACTCGCGAAAAAGCAGAAGATGGTGGAAAGCTAGTTGGAAAAACAGTAAATCAAATGCAATCTATTGCGGAATCTGTTTCACAGTCAGATGCTGTTATTCAGTTGTTGAATAACAAATCAAAGCAAATTGGTGATATTTTAGAAGTTATTCAAAATATTGCAGATCAGACAAATCTTCTAGCTTTAAATGCAGCAATTGAGGCTGCAAGAGCTGGTGAGCATGGAAGAGGCTTTGCAATTGTTGCTGATGAAGTACGAAAATTAGCAGAACAATCTAGTGTATCATCAAGTGAAATTAGTAAATTAATTTGTGAAATACAAGATGATATGAGTAAGACAGTAAAATCTATGAATAATGTAAATGAAGAAGTGCAATCTGGACTTGTTATCGCAAATGAAACAAAACAAAATTTCACTGAAATTTTACAATCTACAAATGAAATTGCTGACCAAATTAAAACGATGGTTGAAACAGCTAATGGGATGTCAAAAGGTGCAAATGAAGTATCTATTTCGGTTGGTCAAATTGCTATGACGGCACAAAATAATGCGACGAGTACACAAAGTGTTGCAGCGTCAGCTGAGGAGCAGTTAGCTTCTATGGAAGAAATTGGTTCTGCGGCTGGTACACTATCTCAAATGGCTGAAGAGTTACAAGTATTAATTGAAAGATTTAAAGTATAAAAAGGGGAGGCTGTCTCAAAATAGCATTAGTGCTATTAGAGACAGTCTTTTAGCTGATAAACGGATTAGAGGTTCAATGTATTTAATGTTTGTCGAAAAATAGAGGAATTTGTTAAGCGGGTGTATAATTAATATAATATAGACTACGTTTAAAGGAGATCAGTATGGGAGTGTATTGGGGAACGAAAAGACATTCTTGGCTTAGCTATGTCTCGTTTTGGTTAAGCATTTTATTCTTTGTTGCTTTTTTAATTGAAGTGTTTGTATTTAAAACACTTTCAAATAGCTCATTACAAATCGTTAAATACTTTTATTTTATATTTGTTCCATTAAATATCATTCTTAGTTTAAGGTTATTATTTAAGAAGAATGAAAAGAAAATATTACCGATTTTTAGTTTAATTGTATCACTATTATTTGCAAGTTTAATTATATTGTTAGCATTAGCAGCTACAGGAAAAGTCTTATGAGGAGAGTGATATAAATTACTCTTCTTTTTTGTGGTTTTTTAAGAGTTATAAGTAGTGTGTAGGAAATAAGGAAAGTGATAAGTTATCAGTAAGAGGACGTATTAGTGAATAGAGAGTGAACTGAAAATACTATATGTTTTGTATGTGTTTATAAAGCAAATGAATGCAGTAAGATTCGTGATATATGGTACAATAAACATGGATAGTGATAGAGATAAAGGGTATATAAAATACTCATCGTTTTTTAGTAAGAGAGGGGTTATCTTATGCTATACGAGGATTTGATGACATTATTCCAAGCTGCTCCGATAAAATTAGATAGAGGCGGCTGGAAATATATAATCCAGGAACAAAATGATAATTATGAAATTGTTGATGAAATGTTAAAAAAGCAAATGAATGTTGAATTGTATTTTAATGAGTATGATGAGGTGAAAATCACTTTATATAAAGATGGAAGCCCTATTACTACTATGCAAAGAATTGCTATTTCAAAAGTTGAGTTGGATGAAGAGGAAGAAGGCATTCAATTCGTATTGGAACGCATGCCAAGTCGAATGATTCGTTTGCAATTAAAGCCATATCTTGCAGTAGAAATGGGGCCGTACTGGGAAGTATGTGAAGACTGTGAATGAAGATGAAAAACATCCGTATACACGGATGTTTTTTTATGTTTTTTGAAGTTGTTTAAAGGCAATAATCGGTAGTAAAATGATGCTCACCCAACCGATAATAGGGTATAGAATATGAAGTAATTCACTATATCCAATGAAACTAAAGCAATAACTAATTAGTAATATGAAGTAAATAATGTTATTACTTTTCCATCCGGTAATGGATTGCATTTGTTTTGTCATCCCGAACACATTACCAACTAAAGTTGTGAACACTTCACCGAAAATAATAAGAACAAAGAAAAAGTGAAAAGTTGCATTAAATCTTCTTATGACTTCAGCCATTGGGATATTGTATTGATAAAATTGGTCGACTGATAAGATAGCTAAATGGCTGCATAATAAAATTAAAGAAAGTCCTGCACCACCTAAAATTCCACCCCACAAAATGGCTTTTCGATCTTTTACTTCACTGGCTAACGGGACGAGAACGCTTTGGGCGAGCGAAAGATTTAAAGCGACATATGTAATAGGGCTAGTAATCCACTTCATATTCCAGCTCTCTGCAGGAATAGTATTACTAATAGGTGTTGTACTATGGAAAAAGGTTGTAATAGCGAGTCCGATAATAAAGATCATCATAATAGGTACGACAAGCGTATTTACTTCAAAAACACCTTGTAATCCCCGGCTCCCAATAATGAGACAGGCGATGACCGTGATGAAAATACCAAGTTGTCTCGGGAGGCGGAGTTGTTCTTCAAATACTGCACCGGCTCCTGATAACATAACGCTCGTTACACCAAATAATACGAGTAATAGTAATGTGTTTACGACATTTCCAAATACATCCCCAAATAAATATTTGTTGAATTCTTGAGCTGAGAATGCCCCTATTTGTGATGAAAGTAACATCATCTTTGTGCCGAGCCAAATAAAAAAAAATCCACTTATACATATGCCAATGGTTCCGTAAAATCCGTTAACTGTAAAAAATTCAACAATTTCGCGCCCAGTAGCAAATCCAGCTCCAACGACAGTTCCGATATAAGTAGCAGCGACTTTCTTTGCTACTTGCCATTGTTGATTGTCCATGTTATCCCTCTTTCTTCTATGATGAGCTTGACTTACTATTATGCATATGTGTGAGCTTGGACAATTAGACATATGAAGTAGTTGAAAGGATACATGAATTATATGATATTAGGGAAATATTAAGGTTGTTAAAACTTTGTTACATATAAGCTGTTCATTCAAAAGAATAGGGAATGTATGGTAAAATGAAGTTAGGTCATTAAAAGATAGTAACATGATAAGAGGAGTGGATTGTATGAGTACGAAAACGAATGTTGTTGAAGTATTAAACAAGCAGGTAGCAAACTGGAATGTATTATATGTCAAACTGCATAATTATCATTGGTATGTGACAGGACCGCACTTCTTTACATTACATGAGAAATTTGAAGAGTTTTATAATGAAGCAGGAACATACATTGATGAGTTAGCAGAGCGTATTTTAGCGTTAGAAGGAAAACCGTTAGCGACAATGAAAGAGTATTTAGCAACTTCAACTGTAATCGAAGGGACAAGCAAAGAGTCTGCAGAAGAAATGGTGCAAATTTTAGTAAACGATTTTTCTGCACTTATTCAAGAATTAAAAGAAGGTATGGAAGTAGCTGATGAAGCTGATGATGAAACATCGGCTGATATGCTATTAGCAATTCATACGACATTAGAACAACACGTATGGATGTTAAGTGCATTCTTAAAATAAACATAAATGGATTAAAGAAAAACTCTATTGAAAAATTCTTTCAATAGAGTTTTTTATAATTTTTCAGTTTTCTTTTATGCTATAATATAGTAAAAAGGAGGCGATACAATGTTTCGCTTTTTCAGAACTGGAAAAGAAGATAGGGAAATTACGAAAGATGAATTAGAACAAGCGATGGCGAAGTTTCTAGAAACGAATGCTAATATCGTTTATACCGTTTTAGTAAATGATGATTACACAGTAAATTATGATTTGTTAAAGCCCTATTTACCTGCATTTCCAACAAATTTTTTTCTGATAACGAAGGAAACGCTTGAAGTATTTGAACATACAGAAGAAAATTTAAACCTAGTTAAAGAAATTGATATCGTACAAAAGGCCGTAGATCAATATGTAACAGAAAAAGAAATGTTCCCAATTGTTGAAGATAGCGAAGATCGCCTCATATGCGGAGTGAAGCTAGGACCATATTTAAATCGTATATTAAAAAGAAACTTATATATTTCAGAAAAGCATTATTTAGTTTCAAGTAAACCAGATAAGAAAAAAAAGAATAGTGGGCAGATGTTATGAGAACAACAATAATATAATTGTTGTCTTTTTTTTATTAAAATATTGATTTTTCAGTTTATTTAACTTTATACTACAACTAGTGGATAGGAAGGAGTGGTGTATTATGCGTATACATACATTAACTATTAAATATCATTCTGAGAATCAGGTATTATTAAGTTGAATTGTAGAATTTAACTACTTATACCGTGACCCTAAAATGATAGGAAGATTGGAGAAGCAATTATTATAAAAGGTTACGGGGGAATTCCTATATGGAAAATAATATGACTTATATTAAGTTATTAAATGAAACGTTACATTGTTATGCAAATAAAGGAAGTTTTGAAGCGTATTCTTATATAATGCATAATGCTAAAGATGTAATGGGTAATGAAGCACAAATATATAATTTTAAATATGCATTAGCAAGTGCAGCAGGACTTGAAGAAGAAGCGTTGCATTTAATGAAGAAAGCAATTATAGAAAATGGATTTTGGTACGGAAGTGAGTATTTAATTTCCGATGATGATTTAAAACCACTACATAAATTTGAAGAGTTTCATAGAATGGTTCAATTATGTAAAGAAAGAGAAGAATTAGCAAAGAAATCGGAACAAGCAGACGTGAAATATAAATACAGCAAACAAACTGAAAATCTACTAATAACACTGCATGGGGATCAAGAAAATATACAAATAATAGAACCATATTGGAACTCTGTAATGGAACAAGGTTTTATGCTAGCATTGCCTCAATCTTCCCAAATTCAATTTTCAGATGGATATGTTTGGGATAATATCGAAAGAGGAAGAGAAGAGTTAAAAGGACATTACAATAAGATTAAAGTGAATAAAACATTTGGGAATATTATTATTGGTGGCTTTTCTGCTGGGGCAAGAGTAGCGTTACATTCCATGTTACAAGGTGAAATAGAAGTGAACGGTTTTATTTTTGTGGCACCGTGGCTTCCAGAAATGGAAGAATGGGAAGAGATGATTGGAATATTGCATGATAAAAGCATAAAAGGATATATAATATGTGGGGATCAAGATGAAGATTGTTTTGAAGGTACACAGCAATTTGTAACGTTATTAAAGGATAAAAATATAGAACATAAGTATAAAGTTGTGCCTAACTTAAATCATGATTATCCTCATAATTTTGATGAGTTATTAAAAGAAGCTATTGAATATATAGGAAGCAAAAACAATTGATTGGTAGTAAGAAAAGGAGATGCATCATATGTGATGCATCTCCTTTTCGTTATTATAAATTAAAAGCATCTGCCAATAGGCGATAAGAGTTTAATTTATGTTCAAATTGATGAGTAATCGTGACAATCATAAATTCGTCAGTATTATACGCTTTGCTTAAGTTTAATATTTTTTCTTTCACAGAAGACGGATCACCGACAATCATACGTTGACGATTTTCTTTTATGCGGAATAGATCATAAGCACTATACGAATAATTTTGAGCAGTTTCAATAGAAGGAGTACCAGTAGTCCGTTTTCCTTGTTCTAATAGTAAAATCGATAAATCAAGGCTTGATGCAATCTTCTCCGCTTCTTCATTTGTTTCTCCGCAAATAACAAAAATAGATACGATTGATTTTGGTTTATCACCTAAATAGGAAGGTTGGAATTGTTCTTGGTAAGCCTTCATTACTTCAGGGCCACCGTATCCGTTAATGAACTGTGCAAATGCAAAAGAAGCGCCTTGCTTTGCGGCAATCATTGCACTTTCTCCGCTAGAACCGAGCATCCACATTTCAGGAGATGTTGGGATAACTGGAGTAGCCTTTAAGTTTGCATAATGATGGTTTTCTGGTACTTGATCATGTAAGTACATAGCAACATCTGCAATTTGTTCTGGATATTGATCAAGTGAGACCATTTTACCTTCTTGAAGTGCGCGAGTTGCTATCGGCATACCACCAGGCGCTCTCCCGACACCAAGGTCGATGCGGCCCTTATAAAGTGCTTCTAAAACGCGGAAATTCTCGGCAACTTTATATGGACTATAATGTGGCAGCATAACACCACCAGAACCAACTCTAATACGGTCAGTTTTCGCGGCAATATGTGAAATGAGTATTTCTGGACTTGAACCAGCTAAGCTAACTGAATTATGGTGCTCGGATACCCAAAAACGTGTGAATCCGAGTTTCTCAACTTCTTGTGCAAGCGTAACTGTATGCGAAATAGCTTGGGCTGCTGTGCTACCATCTGAAATAGGTGATTGGTCTAATACACTTAATTTGATCATAGAATATACCTCTCAATCTTAATGTACATCCTATTATATATTTACTTACGAAAAATGCGTAATGAAATGCTCAAAAGGAAAAGTGAATAATTTTTTATCCGCTTTTAATGAGAAAACCCTCGTTCATAATGATTCATTTCGACTAAGTTTAATATATATTCGTAGTTATCAATTTCTAAATGTATTTGCTTGCGTTCTTCTTCAGTTAGTTTAACGCTAGTGAGTTTTTTACATAACTGCTGTTTCTTTAATTCTAAATGTTTTTTTGTAGCCTGATAATCGTAAGTACGTTTCATGTGTATCCACCCTTTCCATACAGTTACTATCTGTATGTTTATCATATGAAGCATGTGGAAGGGGGAGAGCTGCACCTTATGTATTTTTAGTGAATTTTCAAATTGTGGTGGTGTTATGTTTAAGTGAATTTATGAATAAAATGCACTAAACCACTAATTTGTATTTCATGAAGTAAGGGGTGGGATTGTGCAGAAAGATATAATGTTTAACAATGAGATGGATGAAACGTTAAAAGTTATAAATAAGGGATTAAAGAAGACGACACGTCCGAAACAAATCATTGTAGTAGGGGCTGGTATGGCTGGATTAGTTTCGGCATCTTTATTAAAAGCAGCAGGGCATGAAGTGAAGGTTTTTGAAGCGAACAACCGTGTAGGTGGCCGCATAGAGACAGTTAGGATGGAAGATACCGGATTATATTTAGATGTTGGAGCGATGAGAATTCCGTATTCGCATACATTAACGATGGCATATATAAGAAAGTTTGGGCTACAGGTGAGCCCTTTTATTAATAGGAATGAGACAGATATTATATACGTAAATGGTCGGGAAACGACATTAAAACAATACGAAAAAGATCCAAGTATTTTAAGATATCCTGTGGAAATGAATGAAGTTGGGAAAACGTCTGAGGAACTATTAATGTTAGCGGTACAGCCCATTATAAATTTTATAAAAAAGAACCCAGAGAAAAATTGGGATATTGTAGTAAAGGATTTTGGGAAATATTCTACAGGTCAATTTTTAAAATATCATCCTTATCAATATAATACGTATTTTTCGCCAGTAACGATTGAGATGATAGGTGTTCTATTAGATTTAGAAGGTTTTTTAGAAAGGTCATTCGTTGAGACGTTACGTTTTTTATATATTATGCAAGAGGAGAGCGGATTTTGCGAAATAATAGGTGGGAATGATAGATTACCAAAGTCTTTTTTACCACAATTAGAAGGAAATATTATATATAATCAAAAATTAATGAAGCTTCATCAACAAGCCAATAGTGTAACAGCCTATTACCGGAACGAGGAAACTTTTGAATATAGTAGTATTACAGGGGATTTAGTTATTGTTACAATTCCTTTTTCAACAATGCGATTTGTAGAAGTAGATCCATTTGATTCGATATCTCATGCGAAGTGGAAAACAATTCGCGAATTGCATTATATGCCAGCTACAAAAATAGGAATTCAATTTAAAAGTCGTTTTTGGGAGGAACAAGGGCAATTAGGTGGGAGAATTATAACAGATCTTCCTATACGTTATGCGTATTATCCAAGCCATGGAATCGGAGAGAAAGGGCCTGCTATGATGTTAGGAAGCTATACATGGTCTTATGATGCGTTGTTATGGGATGGGTTATCAAAGGGGGATCGTATCTATTACACACTACAAAATTTAGCAACAATATTAGGTGGTCAAGTATATGATGAGTTCATGTCTGGAATATCAAAGAGTTGGACATTAGATCCATATGCGCTTGGAGGGTTTGCACTATTTCAAGCTGGCCAAGAATCAGAATTACAGCCAGTCATTGTAAAACCTGAGGGGAGAATATATTTTGCTGGTGATCATACAACGCTGTATCACGGATGGATTCAAGGTGCGATTGAATCTGGAGTTCGTGTAGCGATGGAAGTGAATGATCAAAAAGTTTAAAATTCAGAAATTTCTTTACTGTATAACTTGAGATGGATATTATTATATATAAAAGAATTATAGGGAGTGTTTACAGTGAATCCGTTATTATTCGATTTTCCTTCTGAATTTTATACTGACAGGCTTTTTATTCGAATGCCAAAACCAGGTGATGGTAAAGTTGTATATGACGCAATTCAAGCTTCAATACAAGAATTAAAACCTTGGATGGTCTTTGCACAAAAAGAGCAAACAGAGGAAGAAATAGAAGAGAGTATTAGAAAATCGCATATTCAATTTTTGCAGCGTGAGGATTTGAGATTACTAGTTTTTTCGAACGAAACAGGTGAATTTATTGCATCTGCCGGATTACATCGTATTAATTGGGATATACCTCAATTTGAAATCGGGTATTGGATTGATTCAAGGTTTAGTGGAAAGGGCTATATGGTAGAGGCTGCAAAAGGTATAACAGATTATGCTTTCACTGAATTGAAAGCAAACCGCGTAGAAATTCGTTGTGATTCTCTAAATAAGAAGAGTAGAGCGATACCAGAGAAATTAGGCTTTAAATTAGAGGGTACTTTAGAAAGCGCGAGTGTTACGGTGGATGGAAATGGATTAAGGGATATGTGTGTATTTGCAATGACGAGAAATACATATGAAAAAGAAGAGCTGTAAAGAAACAGCTCTTCTTTTTGTTTATTATGGTACAGGATGTCCATTAGAGCTTTCGAAAATTGTAAACCATTGTTGGCGGTCTAAGTTAACTTTTGTAGCAAGAGCGGCTGTTTTCACACGATCTAATTTACCAGAGCCAACGATTGGCATCATGTTAGCTGGATGAGCGAGTAACCATGCATACATAACAGTATCGATGCTAGTAACACCTAGTTCAGTAGCAACTTTTTGTAAAGTTTCACGTACACGTATGGCACGTTCTGATTGACCAGTAAAGATTTCACCACCAGCAAGAGGTGACCAAATCATTGGATTAATTCGTTTTTCTTGGCATAAATCAATCGTACCTTTTTCAAAATGCTCAAGCTGCATCGCAGATACTTCAATTTGATTTGTAATGAGCGGGAAATCTAAATACGAACTTAACATATTAAATTGTGAAGGTAAAAAGTTAGATACACCGAAGTGACGAACCTTTCCTTCTTGCTTTAAGCGTGAGAACGCTTCTGCCACTTCATTTGGGTCCGTGAATGGATCAGGACGATGAATGAGCAATACATCAATATAATCTGTATGTAAGTTTTGTAATGAATCCTCCGCGCTTTTTATTATATGTTCAGCACTCGTATTGTAGTGAGCAACATATCGCTCTGGAAATTTAGGGGATGGGGGAGCGATTCCACATTTAGTGATGATTTGCATATTTTCGCGTAAGGAAGGCTTTAGTTGTAACGCTTCTCCAAACAATCCTTCACATGTATATCCGCCATAAATATCAGCGTGATCGAAAGTAGTAATCCCCAAATCCATACAGTCTTCAATAAAAGAAAGTAACTCTTGCTTTGTCATATTCCATTCTGCTAAACGCCAGAACCCTTGAATAATACGAGAAAATTCTAGTGTTTCGGCCATTTGAACTCGTTCCATTATAAGTACCCCCTTGATGAATGATAATATTTTTGAAAAGGCTTTCTTGCTACATATTATTATATAGTTACCCGGTTGTACATACAATAAATATGTTTTGCTACAAAAACGTTTTTCTCTATATGCTATAATGTAGAAACATATAGCTATAAGGAGATGTAAGGAATGATTCCAGTAACAATACTAACTGGTTTTCTTGGATCAGGGAAAACGACATTATTAAATCGAATTTTATCAGAGGATCACGGCAAGAAATTAGCAGTGATTGTAAATGAAATAGGGCAAATTGGTATCGATAATCAATTAATTATGAACGTTGAAGAAGAAATTATGGAAATGACAAACGGTTGTTTATGCTGTACTGTGCGTGAAGATTTACTTGTTGCTTTAAAACAATTACTGGATGTGAAAGCAGAAGGGAAAATGGACTTTGATGGATTAGTAATTGAAACAACAGGTCTTGCAAATCCAGGTCCGATTATTCAAACTTTCTTTTTAGATCCAGTTATTCAATTTGCATACCAAATTAACGGTGTTGTAACAGTTGTAGATAGCTATCATATACATAAACATTTTGAAAAGGGACTAGAAGCAAAAGAACAAATTGCCTTTGCTGATGTTGTGTTAGTAAATAAATTAGATTTAATTGAAGAAAATGAGAAAGAAAGTCTCGTACATGAACTGCAAGGAATTAATCCAACTGCAAAATTAATCGAGACGACTAACTGTGAGGTAGATATTCCATCGTTATTACAAATTCAAACGTTTAAAACGAAAGATACGCTGCAAATTTACCCTCATACAGAACATAACCATCTAGAAGGTGTAAAATCGTTTGTACTACGTGAAGAACGTCCGTTAGATTTACAAAAATTGAATGAATGGATGTCAGCTGTCGTTCAGGAACTAGGGGAGCATTTATATCGCTACAAAGGAATTTTATCTATTGATGGGGTAGATAAACGTATTGTTTTCCAAGGTGTGCATACGTTATTTGCTGCTTCGTATGATAGAGAGTGGCAAGAGGGCGAAGAGCGAGTAAGTGAAGTAGTTTTCATCGGAAGAGATATTAATAAAGAATGGTTCCAAGAACATTTTGAAGAATGTGTGAAATAAGTCTGCGTAAATCGCAGGCTTATTTTTTATGAGCATTTTAATGAGATAATACTAGATTACAAAAATGAAGTAATAAGGGAACGAAACTAAAAATAGAAAACATAACATTGATAAATGCATAATAAAAAGCCTGTTTTCACAGACTTGTATTTTCATCTATTAGTAATTCCATTACAACACCTACAACTGGGCCTTCGTCATCAATATCACCATTTAAACGGAAGCCAAATGATTCATATAGTCCCATTGCGAGTTTGTTGTCAGGATGTAAACTTAAATAAATTATTTTACATTCAAATTTTTCTTGTAAGAATTGAATGAGTATGCGAAGGAAACGTTTTGCGTATCCTTTTCCTTGAAATTGTTGGTCAATCATAAAACGATCTAACCATACACTTTCATGTTTTTGGGAATACCAACCGTACATTGCGTATCCAACGAGTGTTTCTTTGTCATATAAGCCTACTGACGTTCCGTTTTCTTCATATAATGATTCCGCTAAAGAAAACGCATTGCTTTCAATAAACTGCTGCTGGTCTTTTGCTACGTCTAAAGCAGCAACTGAACGCCAATTATTTGCTGTTACTTCACAAATGTGAAGATTCATAGTTCCAACTCACCTTCTAAATTAGTATAGCTTACAAGCTAATATGGATAATTCTACTTGTTATTTCGATCAAGTCAAGGATAAATACATAAAAAGGCAGCTGAATGACATATTCAGCTGCCTAGAAAATATAGTTGATTAGTTTGTTGCTTCTTTTAAAGTATTTACGTTTTCTTCCATTAATGTGAAGTAATCTTTATTGTTCTTTGCATCATCCTCAGAAATAGTAGCAAGGTGATTTAAGCGTAAAATTTTTGTACCTGTTTCTTTTTGAATAACTGATGCTACTTTTGGAGTAGAGAATGTTTCAAATAAAATATATTGTAGACCGTGCTCTTTTACTGTTTTTGTAATGTCAGCAAGCTGTTTTTGAGATGGTTCATCAGATGCTGAAATTCCAGCGATTGGAATTTGTTTCAAACCGTATCGTTGTTCCCAGTAGCCGTAAGCTGCGTGTGAAACTAATATTTCTTTCGTTTTTGCATTTGCAACAACTGCTTTAAATTGATCATCTAAATCAGTGAATTTTGTTTGTAGTGCTGCAAAGTTTTTTTCGAACTCTTTTTTATGTTCAGGCTGTAATTCTACAAGTGCATTTTTAATTTTTTCTGCTTGTTTCATCGCAAGAGTAGGATCTATCCAAACGTGTGGGTCTTTATCGTGATGATGTTCATCTTCTTTATGACCGTCTCCATGATCGTGCTGCTCTTCTTCAGATGAAGCACGAAGTTCGATATCTTTAGATGCATTTACAATTTTTACGTTTTCTTTTTTTAATGATTTTTCCATTTTTTCGGCAAATGGTTCTAATTCTGCGCCGTTATAAACAAATAAATCGGCTTTCGCCACTTGTACAGTCTGCTTTTGACTTGGTTCAAATGTATGAGAATCCGCACCAGGTGGGTAAATTGTTTCTACATTTACATAATCACCACCGATTTTTTTTGCAAAGTCAGCGAGTGGGAAAATGGTTGTATAAACAGAAAGTTTCCCATCTTTTTTCGCTGCACCTTCTTTGTTGTTAGAACATCCAGCAAAGATGAGTGTGAAAATAAGTATAAATGAAAATAGAGCTAATTTTTTAGGCATATAATTCTCCTCTTTTCTTTTTTACAATTATATTTTCTCCAAATATAAGAAGAAAATATCGTTTTAATACAAAACGGAATAATTACGTTTTAGTTTGCGAACCTAGTATAATACATCTTTATGAAAGTTGCAATAAATAATAATCATTACGATTTGATTTTGTAATAAATCTGTCAAAAAGAAAGGTATTAATTTTTATGATTGGTGCATATGTGACAATGTTACTTTCATATATTGGGAGGGAGCAGAAAAAAGGGGATGAGCGCTTGGGTTACTTCATGGAAGCTATCTTATTAATACTTGCGGTTGTTTTGCCATTATCTTTTGTTTTAATTTTTTTAAGAAGACTAATAAGTAATTTAGGGGATGCTACAACAATTACAAAATTGCCAGCGGAAGAAAAAGAAGAGAAAAAAGAGTAAGTAAAGCACTATGCATACGCATAGTGCTTTACTTATGGTAAAATGGGAGAACGGAAACTCCTGTTAGCGACGATTAGCTATAGGAGAGAATAGTAAATAAAGAGGTATACACATATATGAATAAGCGAACAGCGTTAGTACTTGGCGCAAGTGGGTTAGTTGGACAAGAAATAACGCGACTATTACTTGACTCAGATTACTACGATTCGGTTACTATTTTTGTAAGGGAACCATTACAATTACAGCATGAGAAATTGCAACAGAAACAGGTGGATTTTTCAGTATTAGAGGAATACAAAGAATTTTTTGCAGTAGATGATGTTTTTAGTTGCTTAGGAACAACGATAAAAAAAGCGAAGTCGAAGTCGAATTTTAAAAAAGTAGATTATGAATATACATTACGAGCTGCCTGCTTAGCTGAAAAACAAGGCGTGCAAAATTTTCTTGTTATTTCATCAATGGGAGCAAAACCTAAATCATTTTTCTTTTACTCGCAAGTGAAGGGGAAAATGGAAGAGGAGCTGAAAAAGCTAGTTATTGGTGGCATACATATTTTCAGGCCGTCATTATTAGTTGGAAATCGACAAGAATATCGTTTTGGGGAAAGAATGGCTGAGAAATTATCTCGTATTCTTCCGTTTATATTTAAAGGGGCTTTTAAAAAGTATAAACCAATTTCAGCTAAAGATGTGGCGAAAGGAATGTATATAACAGCGCTACGTGAAGAATCGGGTATTCATATTTATAATTCAAATGAAATTACAACGATAGAATAAATAAAACCGAGAAGAATGACTTTTACTGAAAGACAAAGGAAATAGAGTTTTAGGCTTGGATTAACAGTAAATACACGTTGTTTAACACTTATACTAAAATGAAAGAGGAGTGGGGAATCCACTCCTTTTATCACGACAATTTTATTCCACTTTTATCCCTCATACGTCTCAAATAACCTTTTCAAATACGCCTGATTTCCTTTCGTGATATACTGCTCAGTTTCTATTAAACGCGTTGCTAATTCGGACTTCGTTAGACGCATATACTGTCTGTAAACATTCTTTAAATTCCTGTCAGACTTTAATTGTTCAAACTCGTGAAAAGCATGTTTTTCATTTTGTCGATAGGGAAGGTGCTTTTCGATCTCTTTTTGTTTTTTCTTATAACTCTTACTCTTTTCTTTATAATACGCATAGATTTTTTCATGATTTCTTATAGTATTAAAATGAATCCCTTGGCCTTGTTCATCGAGTTCTTTTGTCTTTTTAGATACATTGTGCAAGGTAACTTCTTTGCCCTCCGCAAGAAGGGCGTCTATTGCTTTTTTACCTAGTTCGAAGGAGGTAATCCTTCGTTTTTCGTAATCACACTCTAAACCATTTTTATGGTTTTTTTTATTTTCATTACTTCCAAATTAAAACCTTTTTCCCCGTAAAATCCCTTCGTTTTTTCTGCCCATTCTAGATAGTTTAGTAATTCATGCTTTTGTTCTGGTTCGGGTATTTTAGTGCTACGGGTAAAGAAGGCTTGGATTCCACAGTAGTTATTGTTAGTTTAATTGCAGGGGTTTTAGGAATTGCAGCTTTTGTCATTCGTCAAAACTTCTTAGAAAAACCAATTTTAAACTTTAAGATCTTCCTAAACCCTAAATATACATTATCTATTTTCGTGCTAATTACAACTATCTTTGCAATGTATTCGGTGATGATTTCTGTACCGTTATTTTTGCAGAACATTCAAGGCATGACAGCATTAAAATCAGGATTAATTATGCTTCCAGGTGCGATGATTATGGGATTATTAGCACCAATTAACGGTAAGTTATTTGATTGTTTTGGAATTCGTCCAATTATCCTAATCGGTTTTCCTTTAATGATTGTGGCATCTGTAATTTTAGGGAATCTAGGACTAGAAACCGCTTCGTGGGTTATTTGTTTAACGTATGCTATTCGTTTAATTGGCGTGGGGATGGTTCAAATGTCTCTTCAAACAAATGCACTCAATGCATTAAAGCAAGAAGAAGTATCACATGGTACTGCGATGAACAGTACGTTAGGGCAAACAGTTGGAGCAATAACTTCAAGTCTTATTGTCACGTTGATATCGAATCGTACACAGTTTCATGGTACAGAAATGTTAAAAGAACATAAATCTGAGATGATCGGAATGTCAGCTGATGCGATTCAAAAGCTGAAAAAAACAATTTCAATAGATGCCTTTATTGCTGGGAACAATGACACTTTCTTATAATCAATTGTGGTTGCGGTAATTGGTTTAGGATTGGGATTATGCTTAAAAAGCAAAAAAAGATGGGGGTTTCTAAATAAAATTTGAACTTTAAGATTAGGTTAGATTAGAAATGGATAATTGGTCCTTTGATCTAAAATGTTTTTTTGGGAGAAAATTAATGATATTTTATTATTAGTAAAGTTCTTTCTCTAATATGTTTGCCAAACGTAGATAAAGTATGTTTAATCAATATTTGGAATGAAAACTCTAGATTTTCTATGTAACATAGAAAATTTAGAGTTTTTTATTACCTATAATTACATAAGTCTTATCGTTTTTGCACCAGAACCGATACCCCTACATTTATCTGCCTCTTTGGTAAGGCATCGAATAATCCTTACTTATACCATCGTGATTTCTGATAACTTACATGTAGAGGTATCACTCAATATAACAAAAATGTAATGTTAATGAAATGTAATTCCATCGATACTATAAATGAAATTATATAAAATGAATTACATAAATGAATGAGAGTTAAAGAATTTTTATAATGAAAAAGGAGAAGTATTAATGCGAAATATATTAAATGTAGAAAAAATTGAAAAATATTATGGTAATAAAGATAATGTAACAAAGGCTATAGATAATATTAGTTTTAAGGTAGATGAGGGAGAATTTGTTGGGATAATGGGGCCTTCAGGAAGTGGCAAAACTACATTACTTAACTGTATATCAACTATTGATAATGTTACTACGGGAAAAATAATGATAAATAATAGTGACATTACTCGGTTAAAATCAAAGTCACTAGATAAGTTTAGAAAAAATGAATTAGGGTTTATATTTCAGGACTTTAATTTATTAGATACCCTTACTGCTTATGAAAATATTGCCCTAGCGTTAACAATAAAAGGTGAGAAAAGTTCAAAAATTGATGGGAAAATACAAGCAGTTGCAAAATATTTAGACATTGAACAAGTATTAAGCAAATACCCTTATCAAATGTCAGGCGGACAAAAACAAAGGGTTGGTTCGGCAAGAGCTATCGTAACAGATCCATCTTTAGTACTTGCAGATGAACCAACAGGATCGTTAGATTCTAAATCAGCTAGATTATTACTCGAAAGATTTGAAAGTCTAAATAAGGATTTAAAAGCTACAATACTTATGGTTACTCATGATGCATTTACAGCAAGCTATGCTCGTAGAATTCTTTTTATTAAAGATGGAAAAATATTTATCGAGTTGGTAAGAGGGAATGATTCCAGAAAAGAATTCTTTACTAAAATTATCGAAGTTATAACCCTTCTTGGAGGTGACGATAATAATGTACTCTAAGATTGCTATTGGGAATGTAAAGAAAAGTTTTAAAGATTATGCAATATATTTCTTAACACTAACACTGGCTGTTTGTATATTTTATAGCTTTAACTCAATAGAATCACAAAAGGCACTTATGGAAATTAACGCTTCAGATAGAAAGTATGTGCCTACAGTAATGAACGCTATCTCAAATGTGTCAGTATTTGTATCCGTAATATTAGGTGGTTTAATATTGTATGCAAATAATTTCTTAATTAAAAAACGTAAAAAAGAATTAGGAATATACATGACTTTAGGTATGGGAAGAAGAAACATATCCAGAATATTAGTAACAGAGACATTTCTAGTTGGCGTTATATCTTTAGTGAGTGGACTTATAATAGGTATTGGAGTATCGCAGGGGTTATCTACATTTGCATTAAAGCTATTTGACTTGCCCATCAATAAATATAAATTTGCAATTTCAACAGGTGCTATAGGTAAAAGCGTATTATACTTTGGAATCATGTTTTTACTTGTTATGTTATTTAATGTATATGTTGTTTCTAAATACAAAATAATTGATTTGTTAACAGCAGGTAGAAAAAGCGAAGATGTAAAATTTAGAAATCCTCTTATCTATGTAATCACATTTATTATGTGTGTAGCATCACTTGGATATGCATATGTGACTGTACTAAAAATCGGATTGAATTTTACTAATCCTATGCTCGTGGTATCAATCATTCTTGGCATATTAGGTACATTGCTGTTTTTCTTTAGTTTATCTGGATTTATATTATATGTTGTAAAGAAGAATAAAAAAGTCTATTTTAAAGGTTTAAATATATTTATCATCAAACAAATAAATAGTAAGGTTAATACAAATTTTATATCCATGTCTGTAATCTGTTTAATGTTATTCCTTACAATGGTGGCTTTATCTACAGGAATCAGCTTTAACAGAATGATGGACGCCACAACGAAAGAAATAACACCATTTGATGCCAGTATTACGTTGGAGAATAAGGATGAAAGTTACACTATAGAAGAAGTATTAAATAAAGCTAATTTTAAAATAAGTAATAACGAAAAATATGTATCTTATAATGTATATCGAACAGGGATGGAAGTGGTGGACTTTGTACCAGAAGGTAAAGATTATAATAACGATATAGATTTCATTAAAGTATCTGATTATAATAAAATTTTAAATCTTAAAGGTGAAAAGGAAATCACTTTAAATAACAATGAAATTTTACTTTTATCAAATGAAAGCCGGTTGGCTAATTCGACAAATGAAAGATTAAAAAATAGCAATAAGGTGAATATTAAAGAAAAAGAATATTTGGTAAAAAACGCTAAAGTTATACAAGAGAATCTTTACACTTATGATGTGCGAACTAATTACTTCACAATCGTTATAAATGATGAGTTTTTATCAGGCTACAAAATTACTGAATCCGTACTTAATGTAAATTATTTAGATGGAAATAGAGAAGAATATAATAAAAAATATGATAACGTTGCACGGGGCTTTTATGACGAAAATGGCCCGAAATTAAATATTAATCGTATAGCAGGCAAATCAAAGGATGAAGTTTGTGCAGGAAGTAAGGGATTGAAAACTATCGTACTGTTTATTGGGATATATATAGGTATTGTATTTTTAATAACGAGTATGGCTGTATTAGCTCTTCAACAATTATCAGAAGCCAGTGATAGCATAGATCGATATAAATCTTTGAAGAGAATTGGTTCAAACGGAACAATGATCGACAAAACGATTTTCATTCAAACTTTCGTATACTTTAGTCTTCCAGTTTTTCTTGCCATAATTCATTCTATAGTTGGAATTTATGTAGTCAATTATTATATTAACAGATTTCAACAAACAGACATTATTTTACCAGCATTGATGACGGGCTTAGTATTTCTTGTAGTTTATGTAGTATATTTCTACACGACATATGTCGGTTATAAAAATATTGTAAAAAGTAATACTTGATTTTATAATGCTTATTAGGGCTATTACACTTTGTTTCTCAAGATGTAATAGCCTTATATTCTGTATAGGAGGGAAAAGTCATGAAAAAAATCATTCTGATTGAAGATGATGAAATCATCAGAGAAGAATTACAACATTTTTTTATAAAGTATGGATATGAAGTAAAGGCTCCCACAGATTTTAATCATATTATCAAACATATAGAAAGTGAGAATGTAGACCTTATATTACTAGACATAAATCTTCCTGTGTTCGATGGCTATTATATATGCAGAGAAATACGTAAAACTTCAGATGTTCCAATCATCATGGTTACAAGCAGAGATAGTGATGTAGATGAACTAATAAGTATGAATTTAGGAGCAGATGATTTTATAACAAAGCCTTATAATACAGAAATACTATTAGCAAGAGTAACAAACATTTTAAGAAGGACATCTGGAGATTTAAAGACGAATCATATCTTAATTTATAGAGATTTTAATTTAAATCTCTCAAATGCAACAGTTACTTATCAAGACAAGTCTGTAGAGTTAACTAAAAATGAAGTTAAAATACTCTCATGCTTAATAAATAATCGCGGATATATTGTAAAAAGAGATTCACTCATAGAAACCTTATGGAAATCTGATTATTTTGTGGATGATAGCACCTTAACTGTTAATATAAATAGATTAAGAAAAAAGCTTGAAGAGATAGGTATAGAAAATCCAATTGCAACAAGAAGAAGCTTAGGGTATATAATGCCATGAATATAGGTGAATTTATTAAAGATAAAATGGTAGTAATACTATCTAATGTACTGGTATTTATTATACTAGCAGGTATATTGCTGACTGTGAATGTTCAGTTCATTATAATATTTTTTGTCTTTTGTATTTGGTTTTTTCCATTGATTATATATATGGCTATAGAATTTATAAAATGTAAAAATTATTATAATGAGATTAATGGCATATTAGAAAACTTGGAGAAAAAATACCTACTTCCAGAGGTAGTAAAGGAATCAAACTTTATACATGGGGAAAAGCTTAACGCTATACTGAAAGAAGTAAGTAGAGATATGCATGAAAATGTAAAATATTATAGCGATATGCAATCGGATTATAGGGAATATATAGAAACATGGGTACATGAAATTAAGACGCCGATAGCTTCTACAAAGCTAATAATTGAAAATAATCAAAATGAAGTAACTAATAAAATAGACTCACAATTGGATCGAATCGAAGGGTTTGTAGAACAGGTGCTGTATTATTCTCGAAGCAATAATGCCGGTAAGGACTATATTATAAAACCAATCAACCTTGATGATGTAGTAAGAACTGTAATTAAAAGAAATTATAGAGATTTTATTCATAAGAGAATAAAATTAGATATGAAAAATATTAATGAAATCGTATATAGTGATAAAAAATGGGTTGAATTTATTGTTAATCAAATATTAGGAAATTCCATAAAGTACTCAAATAACAAGGAACAAATGATACGTATATACTCAATTAAGAAAGCTAACTCAGTAATACTAACTATAGAGGATAATGGAGTAGGGATAATAACTAAAGATATAAATAGAGTTTTTGAAAAAGGATTTACTGGAGAGAATGGAAGGAGATTTAGCAAAAGTACAGGAATGGGTTTGTACCTATGCGAAAAACTGTGCTCAAAATTAGGAATGAAAATTGGCATTGAATCTGAAGTGAATAAAGGAACTAGAGTTACATTAATATTTCCGTTGTCAGGTATGGTAACTTTTGAGCCTTGTTTATAAAAGCGATGCTGCCATCTTTCCACGAATTTAGTATGAAACTTATAAATAAATTTAAAACGGTATGAAAAGAGTAGAAATTCTCTTCATACCGTTTGTATTATTTAGCCATTTAACATATTGGTATATTTAATTGTGAATCGGATGGATGTTAATCTGGATTAGTCATTACTATTTTTGATGTCCACTAATACTTAACGTAAGATTTGGTTCGGTTGCTACACAGACCTCGTAAGCGAGAAATTGTACACTATATAAAACAGTAAAATAAATATCCGATCCCTTAGCGTACAAGGAATTGGATATTTTGTGTCTAAATTGTGTCCAAACGTATATTGCAATTAAAGCAAGTATGAATAATTTCAAGTGTTGTTTTATTATGTATTAATTTCAATTTTTTAAGGGCTAATTTAATCAAACTTTATTTTTAAGCTACAACGGTTGCGTTACTTGAAGGGAAATAACCTAAGTTGTTTCTATTTCTCTATTTTATTATTCCACTATAAAGCGCTTTTCTTTAATAAGGTGGCATCTTTTTACATGGATAACACTTTTAAGAGATTGAATTTATTTAGGTGAAAAAAATTGTGAAGTATTGTACTTAAAGTAAAGAGGGCAGTTTTAAAAGAAAGGATATAACATATTTATTGACTTAATGAATGTAGTGATAAATGAGTGATAAAAAACATAAAAAATAGGTGTATCAAGCAAAGTGTTGATACACCTTAAAACTACATTGTTAAACAACATGTGTTGTCGTGTAGTATATCTTATATATCTTTAATTATTTTAGATTCAGTATTACATATTCTTCTCGGTTTTATTTATTAGTTTTAATTTCCCGGGTGCTCGCCCGTATTGATATGGTTCTTTTAATTCAAAGCCAAGTTCATTGGCGGCTATTCTTGGGAAGTATGGATTACGAAGTAACTCGCGTCCGATAAAAATTAAATCTGCTTCGCTATTATTTAAAATTTGCTCCGCTTGTAATCCAGTCGTAATTAATCCAACTGCACCTGTTGCAATGTTAGCATTCTCTTTAATGTGTTTGGCATATTGCACTTGATAACCTGGATATACATCAATATGAGCTGGGACAACTGCACCAGAGCTACAATCGATTAAATCTACCCCTTGTTCTTTCATCCATCCTGTATACTGCACATAATCTTGAACTGTTAACCCGTCAGGATGATAATCATTTGCTGAAATACGAACAAATAACGGTCCGTTCCAAACTTCATTTACAGAGTCAATGATTTCGCGTAAGAAACGATAGCGATTTTCAGGTGAACCCCCGTATTCATCAGTCCGCTTATTTGCAAGCGGAGAAAGAAATTCATTAATAAGATAACCGTGAGCACCATGTAATTCAATAACGTCAAATCCCGCTTGTTTTGAACGTAACGCAGCTTTTTGAAAAGCTAATACGGTGTCTTTAATTTGTTGCTTACTCATTTCCACGGGTATTTTCATTCCATCGTTAAACGGAATTGCTGAAGGAGCTAAAGCGTCCGTTTCTAATTCAGCCTTTCTTCCGGCATGAGCGAGTTGAATGGCAGCTTTTGCGCCGTTATCATGTATAAATGCTGTCGTCTTATGTAAGCCTTCAATTAGATTATCATCCCAAATGCCTAAGTCTTTGTTAGAAATACGTCCTTCAGGTAACACAGCTGTTGCTTCAATCATAACTAAGCCTACTTGGCCAGCAGCCCTGGTTCCATAATGAATGAGATGAAAATTGGTTACTCGGCCATCCTCATTCTCTGATGAATACATACACATAGGCGACATAACGATACGGTTTTTTAGCGTAACGTCCTTAATTGTATAAGGTGAAAAAAGTTGAAGCTCCATCAAATATCCCCCTTGATTGAATTTTCTTACATTGTATCATCCTCTTTTTTGTTTCCCTAATAAAACGCTTATACGAAAAATTTCGTCTATTCGTGTTACAATGGCTAATATGAATTGAATTGGAGGATGACATATGTATCAGGCTTATTATGAAAGTGAATTAGGTTTGCTGGAAATTACAGCGAATACGAAAGGGATTACGTCTGTTATATTTGTTGAAGAAAGAAAAGAAGAACATAAAAATGAACTTGTTGAACAATGTATAAATGAATTAGATGAATACTTTGAAGGAAAAAGAAAAGAGTTTACAGTTCCATTGTCTGCTGAAGGAACACCATTCCAAAAGAATGTATGGGAAGCACTTTACACCGTACCATATGGCGTAAGTGCTTCATATTTAGATATTGCAGATAAGGTTGGGAATACGAAAGCTGTACGAGCGATAGGAGGGGCAAATAGCCGGAATCCAATTTCAATTATCGTTCCATGTCATCGTGTAATAGGAAAGAGTGGAAAACTTGTTGGGTATGCAGGTGGTTTATGGAGGAAAGAGTGGTTATTGAAGCATGAAGGCATATTAAAATGAAGTATGGATGGAAAGAGGGATTGTTTTGAAATGTATAAATTGTGGGCGACCTTGTATTAATGATCAGTTGAATTGTGCAAATTGTCAACGGAACTTGCATAATAAACAAGGTGAAGAAAGCTCGCTAATAGACAAAGAATTAGAAGTATATGTAGGGAGACAATATCCATATTACAAAAGAAAATGGGAGCTTGAGAATAAGCGAATTGCTAGGTGGAGCTGGAATGGTTTGGCTGCTATTTTCAATGTAGGTTGGCTTGGATATCGTAAGTATTATTTACCTGCTGCTTTATTTATACTTTTATTAGTAGCATGTGATGCATTTTCTTATTATATGGGGTTCAACGTAGCGTTGCCAATCATTAATATGGTGCCTCTTACGTTTTTATTACTCATTTTCATTCTATTTGGGATGGGGATTTTTGCAAATGGATTATATTATCAATTTGCAGAAAGGCGTATATATCGAATAAAAGCACGGGGAATTAAAGATGAATCGGTTGAAAATTATCTGATTCATGATAGTGGTGGAACGAGTAAAATGGGAGCAACAATCGTTACTATTTTAGCAGTTGCTAGTATTTTTTTCAGTCATTTCTTTTTTCCGACTGATCGAGATATTATACAAAAAGTACGTACAAGTTCGCTTTATGAATATCCGTTCTTTTCGATTGGTGAATCGTTTGAAAGCTATTTTCAAAATTCAGGGTGGATATATTATCGTGGTTCGGAAGGTATGGAATTAGTAGAATTTCAAGGATACAGCCCAGGGATGCCAAGACAAAAAGTTACAATTCAATTTATTGTTGATTATAAATTGAGTGAAATTGAGCCATATTCCCTTACGATTAACGGTGAATCTAAAAATGAAGAAGAGTTTTTGAAGATAATGGAGGAAATATTTAAAGTTCAAAATCCATTTGATATAGAGGATGGCTTACAAGTAAATGCTATTCAACAAAGCGGAGGGAAAGCAATTTCTGACCGCTTTTTTTCTTTTTATGAAAATAAATATTTAAAATAATCAGAATTTTTTGTATAATAAAATATATTATACAAGTTTTAACTTATACATATAGATTGGGGGAAGGAAGAATGAAGAGAAAGACAACAACAATTGCTGCACTTGCGTTATCGACTAGTGTACTGGTTGCGGGATGTGGGAATGGGGAGAAGGCTTCGACAACGAAGAAAGAATCAAGTAAGGGAATGGCAGATAAACAAGTTTTAAATTTGCTAGAAACAGCTGAAATTCCGTCAATGGATACATCTAAATCAACAGATTCTGTATCTTTCCGTGTATTTGTAAATGCAATGGAAGGATTATATCGTCTAGATAAAGATAATAAACCAACTCCAGGTATGGCCAAAGACGTGAAGATTAGTGAAGATAAAAAGACATATACATTTGAATTACGTGATGCAAAATGGTCAAATGGTGATCCAGTTCGAGCACAAGATTTTGTATATGCATGGCAACGTACATTAGATAAAGCAATAGCAGCAGAATATGCATTTATTTTATTTGATGTGAAAAATGCACAGAAAGTAAATAAAGGAGAAGTACCGTCGGATCAATTAGGTGTTAAAGCGAAGGATGATAAAACGTTGGTAGTAGAATTAGAGCAACCAGCACCTTATTTCCTTGAGCTTACTTCGTTCCCTACATTCTTCCCATTAAATGAAAAGTATGTAAAAGGACAAGGGGATAAATACGGATTAGAAGCAGATAAATTATTGTACAATGGACCATTTACAATGAGTGAATGGAAACATGAACAAAGTTACCAGTTAAAGAAAAACCCAAATTATTGGGATAAAGATGCTGTAAAATTACAAGAAATTAATGTGGGTATAGTAAAAGAGACAAGTACTGGGGTAAATTTATATGATAGTGATCAAGCAGACCGTGTCATTTTAAGTTCTGAGTTTGTAGACAAATATAAAAAGAATAAACCAGATGAATTTAAAACGAAGCTAGACCCACGTATGTATTTCCTACGTTTTAATCAAAAAAATGCAACGTTTAAAAATCAAAAGGTTCGTGAGGCGATTGATTTAGCGTACGATAAAAAAGGAATTGCGGATGTAATTTTGAATGATGGATCATTGCCAGCGTATTTCTTAGTACCTGAAAAGTTTACGACAGGACCAGATGGAAAAGACTTCCGTACTGTAAATAAAAATTTCCGTGACAGTAAAGATAATGCTGCGAAAGCAAAAAAACTGTGGGAAGAAGCGAAGAAAGAACTTGGTCAAGATACAATTACAGTAGAATTACTAAATGATGATAACGGTAGTCGTAAAAAAGTGGGCGACTTTATTAAAGAAGAATTAGAGAAAAACTTACCTGGTATTAAAGTGAATTTGAAGCAACAACCATATAAGCAGAAGTTAGATTTAGAAAAGAAATTTGAATATGAATTCTCATTATCTGCATGGAGTCCAGATTATCCAGACCCAATGACATATATTGATATGTTCGTTACTGGAAGCTCATTTAATGAAATGGATTATTCAAATCCGAAGTACGATGATTTAGTAGCAAAATCAAAAGGAGAACTACTAAAAGATGACGCAGCACGCTGGAAAGCACTTGCAGAAGCTGAAAAAATCTTAATTGGTCAAGATACTGCAATCTCTCCTACGTACCAACAAAGTACGGCTTACTTAGAGAAGACGTATGTAAATGGTATCGCTAACCATACGTTTGGTGGAGACTTCAGTTATAAATGGGCATATATTACAAAGAAATAGTATAATAAAAGATGAGTGAATTTTCGCTCATCTTTTATTTGTATAGGAGGAATTAGAGTTGTTAAAGGGAATCAATCATCTTTGTTTTTCAGTGTCCAATTTAGAAAACTCTATTACATTTTACGAGAAAGTATTGGAAGGAGAATTATTAGTCAAGGGGAGAAAACTTGCATATTTTAATATATGTGGAGTATGGATAGCGCTTAATGAAGAAACACATATTCCGAGAAAGGAGATTCATCAATCTTATACGCACCTCGCATTTTCTGTTGAACAAAAAGATTTTGAATGCCTGTTACATCGGTTAGAAGAAAATAATGTTCATATTTTACAAGGAAGAGAACGTAATGTGAGAGATTGTAGGTCTATATATTTTGTTGATCCTGACGGTCACAAGTTCGAGTTTCATTCAGGGACACTGCAAGACCGTCTAAATTATTATAGGGAAGAAAAACCTCATATGACATTTTACTAAGGGGGGAAGAAGTTGCATGCACTTGTAATTGGTGGAACAGGAATGTTAAAGAAAGTTTCTATGTGGCTTTGTGATCAAGGATTTCGTGTGTCTGTTATTGGACGAGATGAAGTGAAATTAGAAAATGTTAAGCAAGCTAGTTCGGCACCAGAAAATATTACATGTCTTCCTTTAGATTATCAAAATGACGATGGTCTAAAGCGATCTATTACAAATACAATTGAACAGAATGGTCCAATTACATTAGTAGTTGCATGGGTACATTCGAGTGCTAAGCATGCATTACGACTCATTTGTAATGAAGTTGAATTGTCATCGGAAAAGTATAGTTTATTTCATATATTAGGTAGTAGTGCATCGCGTACGAAGTCACAAAAAATAGGTGGGACATTATGTAGTTATTATAGAATTATATTAGGGTTTATTTTAGAAGATACATATGCAAGATGGCTTACTCATGAAGAGATTGCTGACGGAGTTATAAAAGGAATTGAAAGTAAATGCACAGAATGGATTGTAGGGAGAGTAGAGCCGTGGGAATCGCGGCCAAAATGGTAAGGGGGCATGTGAAATGAAGACAACGGTATATGTAACAAGGCACGGTGAAACAGAATGGAATGTAGCAGGGCGGATGCAAGGACGGAAAAATTCAGCATTAACAGAGAATGGTATGATACAAGCGAAACAATTAGGGGAGCGTATGAAGGATTTACCACTCCATGCCATATATAGTAGTCCAAGCGAAAGAACGCTTCATACTGCTGAATTGATTAAAGGGGAACGCGATCTTCCAATTATAGAAGATGAACGTTTCTATGAAATAAACATGGGGATATGGGAAGGGCAAACAATTGCTGACTTGGAAATGCAATATCCAGAAGAAGTACATTTATTTTGGAATGAACCACATCTTTTTCAGTCAACATCAGGGGAAAACTTTGCGGCCGTTCATAAAAGAGTAATTGAAGGGATACACTTTCTTTTAGAAAAGCATAAAGGAGAAAATATTTTAATAGTTACTCATGCTGCAGCAGCGAAATTACTCGTAGGGCATTTTGCAGGTTTTGAAATTGAACATGTATGGGAAGAGCCATTTATGCATAGCGCGAGTCTTAGTGTGATTGAATTTGATGAAAACCGTGGTAAAGTAAAACAATTTGCAGATATAAGTCATTTTCAGTAAACGTAAAAAAGGTCGCAAAGCGACCTTTTTTGGTGGACATAAAAAACTAGCAATTACGTTTTTTATACCAGAAGTGATCGAATTTCTTATTTTTGCAAGATGGGAATTTATGTCCGCCTTTGCAATCATTCCATTTGTGCCCGTCATCGTGACAGTCTTTACCATGATCACAATCATCATCGCAAGAGCTACCGTGTCCGTGAGGGAAGAATTCGCATTTTTTACAGAAACTTCGTTTTGTCCAGAAAAATTTCTTTTCAAAGCGTATGCATTTTGTAACGAACGTACAATGTTTTCTGCGAGTACGTTTTGTAACTAAAACGCATTCTTTTCTACGAGTAACTTTTGTAACGAACGTCCATTTTTGAACGCGCACACGAGTGCATTTCGTAACAAACGTCCATTTTTTAACATGAGTACATTTTGTAACGAAAGTACAATGTTTTACGCGAGTACATCTTGTTCTTGGACATTTACGCCCTGTTGTACATTTACGCCCTGTTGTACATTTACGCCCTGTTGTACATTTACGCCCTGTTGTACATTTACACCCTGTTGTACATTTATGGTGAGAGAATTTATCATCATCGCACTCAAAAGTACTTGGATCTTGGTGTAAGAAATCCTCCATACCAGCACTTTTGATTTCTTCAACAGCTTTTCTAATATCACGTTTCATAGAAATCCTCCTTATCGAGTGTTAAATTGAAAAGGTATTCTTTTTCCTTAACATGATATGAGATTCGACTTCTTTCTGAACAGGACAAGAGTGTAATTTTATATAAATAGATGATAGCGGATGTATGGACAAGACAAGGCGCATACATTGAATGAAGAGAACTGAGAAGGGATGAGAAAATATGCTGCCTTCATATGATTTTTTTGTTCATCCAATGTACTTAGTGGAATTGAAAAAGGACATTTGGTCAGATAGTCCAGTGCCAGCAAAATTAACTTATGGAAAAAAGAAGTATGACATTGATATCGTATACCGAGGGGCTCATATTCGCGAATTTGAGAAAAAATCTTATCATGTTATGTTTTATAAACCGAAAAAATTTCAAGGCGCGAAAGAGTTTCATTTGAATTCTGAGTTTATGGATCCGTCTCTCATACGAAATAAATTATCTTTAGATTTTTTTCATGATATTGGTGTACTTTCGCCAAAATCACAACATGTATTTATAAAAATTAATGGTCAAATTCAAGGTGTGTATTTACAGTTAGAATCAGTTGATGAAAACTTTTTGAAAAATAGAGGGCTACCGAGTGGTTCTATTTATTATGCGATAGATGATGATGCGAATTTTTCGTTAATGAGTGAGCGAGATAAAGATGTTAAGACAGAGCTCTTTGCGGGTTATGAATTTAAATATTCGAATAAAAATAGTGAAGAACAACTGAGTGAATTTGTATTTCAAGCGAATACTTTGTCGAGGGAAGATTATGAAAAAGAAATCGGGAAGTTTCTACATGTAGATAAATATTTACGATGGTTAGCTGGAGTTATTTTTACGCAAAACTTTGATGGCTTCGTTCATAACTATGCACTATATCATAACGATGAGACAAATTTATTTGAAGTGATACCATGGGATTATGATGCGACTTGGGGGCGAGATGTACAAGGGAGACCACTTAATCATGAATATATTCGTATTCAAGGTTATAATACGTTAAGTGCAAGATTGTTAGATATACCTGTATTTAGAAAACAATACCGAAGTATTTTAGAAGAAATATTAGAAGAACAATTTACCGTTTCGTTTATGATGCCGAAAGTAGAAGGTTTGTGTGAATCGATTCGTCCATATTTACTACAAGATCTATATATGAAAGGAAAATTAGAAACATTTGATCAAGAAGCTGATATGATTGATGAATATATAAATAAAAGAAGGAAGTATATACAAGACCACTTACATGAATTGGATTAATTTTGAAAGAGATTGGAACATTATCAATCTCTTTTTTTGTATAATAAAGATGTATCGATTTAATTGACGTAATATTTACTTAATAAAGAATGGAGATGTGGAAACATGACGGTCAAGTGGATTGATTGGGTAAAACAAATACAATCTATAGCTCAAGCGGGTTTAACGTATTCTAAGGATGTATATGATATAGAGCGTTTCCAACAATTACGGGACATTTCAGTTTCAATGATGTCACATTACACAAAGACAGATTGGGAAGTAGTAGAGAATTTATTTGCAAGTGAGACAGGCTATCAAACACCTAAAGTTGATATACGGGCAGTTATTTTTCAAAATGAAAAACTATTATTTGTGAAAGAAAAAAGTGATAGGAAATGGGCATTGCCAGGTGGATGGGCTGATGTTGGTTATACGCCAACAGAAGTAGCAGCAAAAGAAGTTTTAGAGGAGACGGGCTATGAAGTAGATGATTTTAAGCTACTCGCTATATTTGATAAAGAAAAACATCAACCATCGCCTTCAGCAACACATGTATATAAAATTTTTATTGGCTGTAAGATTATTGGTGGCGAAAAGAAAACTAGTATTGAAACAGAAGATGTGGAGTTTTTTGATGAGAATGAATTGCCTAATTTATCGATTGCTAGAAATACAGAAGAGCAAATTAAAGAAATGTTTGCCTACATGAAAGAACCTCAAAAAGAAATATTAATAGATTAATAATGCTTATGCCGATGATATTGTTGAAATGAAGATATTGGCAGAATGCAACCTTTATGTAATAATGGGATGGTATGTGAAGAAAAAAGGAGATAGAAAAGAAAATGTTAGCAAACATAATAGATCAGTTATTGCAATTCTTTGCAAGTCTAGGTTACTTTGGAGTAGCACTAGCTTTAATGATTGAAATTATCCCGAGTGAAATTGTACTTTCGTATGCTGGCTTTTTAGTCGCAGATGGTAAAATTAGCTTTTTCGGTGCAGTTATTGCTGGAACAATCGGTGGTACTTTAGCGCAAATCTTTTTATATTGGCTTGGATACTATGGAGGACGTCCAGTTGTAGAGAAATATGGAAAATATCTACTTATTAATAAACACCATTTAGACATAGCAGAAAATTGGTTTAAGCGTTACGGAGCTGGAGTAATATTTTCGGCACGTTTTATCCCAATTGTACGTCATGCAATCTCTATTCCGGCAGGACTAGCTAAGATGCCATTAAAACTTTTCACACTGTATACAGTTGTAGCGATTATTCCATGGTCAATACTATTTATATACTTAGGTGAAAAGCTTGGTGGAAATTGGCGACATATTAAAGAGTATGCATCTGATTACACACATTACATAATTATAGGGGCTGTTCTCTTTGTTGCTCTATACTTCGGTTTAAAGTATTTAAAAAAGAAAAAAGTAGCGCGTTAAAGTCAATGATTTTTCATTGGCTTTTTTTATTGTTTCAGTTCTAAAAAAAAGGAGTTGTCCATAATGTGTAATAATAAAGCGTAGCGGGGGAATGTGATGAAAGGATCACCGTTTTTACGTGGAACGATATTTTTAACGATGGCAACGATGATATCTAAAATGTTAGGGTTTATATATGTTATACCATTTACAGCAATGGTGGGTACGAGTGGGTACGTATTATATACGTATGCATACCGTCCTTATACAATTATGCTTAGTATTGCAACGATGGGATTGCCACTTGCCGTTTCAAAAATGGTTTCAAAATATGATCAACTCAATGATTATCACACTGTTAAGAGAGTGCTAAAGAGTGGTATCGTTTTTATGGTCATTATGGGCGTTATTTCTTGTTTAGCATTATATATGTTAGCACCACATTTAGCTAAACTTGTGATTGATGGAAATGATCAGTCGGGTAATAGTGTGGTAGCTGTCACACACAATATTCAAATTGTAAGTTTTGCGTTAATACTCGTTCCTGTAATGAGCTTGTTACGTGGTTTCTTTCAAGGTTTTCAATCTATGGGACCTTCTGCACTCAGTGTAGTTGTAGAGCAATTTTTTCGGGTCTTAACTATTTTGATAGGAAGCTTTGTCGTTTTATATGTTATAAAAGCTTCTGTTTCGTTGGCAGTTGGTATTTCAACGTTTGGAGCATTTATGGGAGCACTAGGTGGATTAAGTGTTTTAAGTGCGTATTATATAAGAAGGAGAAAACATTTAAAGAAAAAAGAGATTGCCAGTATACCACAAACGACGAAAACTTTTTTTTCGTTGTATAGAGAACTGTTTACATATTCTATTCCTTTCGTTGTAGTAGGATTAGCGATTCCGTTATATCAGACGATTGATACATTTACAATTAATAAGCTACTTATACAAGTAGGATATATGCAAGGAGAAGCAGAAAAGATTAATGCGATTATTGGCCTTGTTCAGATGGTTGTACTTATCCCGGTTTCTGTTGCAACAGCTTTTAGTATGTCCCTTGTACCTGAGATGACGAAAGCTTATACAGCGGGAAATGAGAAGCTACTGTATAAACACTTTACAAGGACAAATTTATTAGTGGTAGGAATTACCGTACCGGCGGCGATTGGAATGATGATTTTAGCAAAACCAGTGTATACTCTTTTATTTGGTGCTGGAAATGATCCGGAGATGGGCAGTATTATTTTGCAGTACTATGCTCCTGCTTGTATACTATTCTCACTATTTACAGTAACCGCTGCCATGTTACAAGGAATTAATCAACAACAGAAAACAGTGCTAGGATTAGTAATCGGAATAACTGTGAAGATCGTTTTAAATATTGTATTGCTACCGTATTTTGATTATGTAAGTTTTATCATTTCAACATACGCTGGCTATACGATTTCAGTCGGCTTTAACTTGTGGATGCTTTCTAAATATGTTATAAAGGCAACATAAGCTTTTTTAAAGGCAGAGAACACTCTGTCTTTTTCTATGTTTACAAGATTTTTCTTAAAAAAACGTTTTCAAAATAATTTTTCTATTGAAATTTAATCGTTTGTTTCATATGCTGAAAATAGCGGTTCAAAAACTGTTGTTTAAGTGAGGTAGATTCCCACATGTAAAAAGAATCGGGGTGATAGTATGTTAAATATTTATTTAACAGACCGAAACGGAAAACTACAAGAGATTGAGGAAATGCAAAAGGGCTGCTGGATTAATGTACTTCATCCAACAGAAGAAGAAATTCAGTATCTAGTACAAACTTTAAATGTAGACTTAGATTTCATTAAAGACCCTTTGGATGATGAAGAACGCTCTCGTATTGAAAAGGAAGACAATAATACTTTAATTATCGTGGATATTCCGACAGTCAGACATGATGAAGAAGGAAATTCAATTTATGACACGATTCCAATAGGTATGATTGTAATGCCAGATTGTTTTGTTACTATTTGCTTAGAAGAAAATCCAATTTTTGAACGCTTTATTAATCAACGTATTAAAGAATTTTATACGTTTAAAAAGACGCGCTTCGCACTTCAGCTCTTATATACAATTTCTACTTATTATTTAAGATACTTAAAGCAAATTAATCGAAAAACAATCGATTTAGAGCACCAATTAAATAAGTCGATGAAAAATAAAGAAATTTTCACATTGCTCGGCCTTGAAAAAAGTTTAGTTTATTTTACAACATCATTAAAGGCAAATAAAATTGTAATTCAAAAATTAATGCGAAACAGTACATTTTTGAAAATGTATGAAGACGATCAAGATTTACTAGAAGATGTATTAATTGAAAATAAGCAGGCTATTGAAATGGCGGAAATATATAGTCACATTTTAAGTGGAATGATGAATACATTTAGTTCGGTTATTTCTAACAATTTAAATAGTGTTATGAAACTGTTGACTTCTATTACAATCATTTTATCATTACCAACGATGGTTTCTAGTTTCTTTGGAATGAATGTAAAGGTTCCGTTTGAAGGGGAAGCACATGGTTTTGTAATTGTACTTATAATATGTGTAACATTATCTTTCACTTTAGCATTTGTTTTTTGGAAGAAACGTTACTTTTAATGATAGGAAAGCTGCGCTAGCATAGTTATAAAACTGTGCTAGCGCAGCTTTTTTTGCTATGAAATCTCAATTTTGGAACAGAATATAACTTGTGAAATGTAATGTGTATGAAGGTTATGAATTCCATATAACTCTTGTTCAAATAATGAAATGGGGTTAAAATTACATATTGTTAATGAAAAGTTGGAGGAAATACATCATGGAATTGTTTCAATTACCGAAAGCATTCCTGCAAATGAATACAATCTTTATCTCAATATTAATCGAAGCACTTCCTTTTGTGCTAATTGGTGTATTTATTTCAGGATTCATTCAAATGTTTGTGACAGAAGATATGGTGGCAAAATGGATGCCTAAAAACCGATTTCTGTCTGTTTTATTAGCTACTTTTTTAGGTATGATGTTTCCTGGATGTGAATGTGGAATTGTTCCGATTGTAAGACGATTAATCGGAAAAGGGGTTCCACCCTATGCAGGAATTGCATTTATGTTAACTGGACCGATTATTAATCCAGTTGTATTATTTGCAACATATGTTGCTTTTGGAAGTAGTATGCACATGGTATGGTATCGTTCTATTGTAGCGATTATCGTAGCAATTATCGTTGGAATTATATTATCATTTATGTTTAAAGAACATCAATTAAGAGATGATCACTTCCCAGAAGTGAACCATAAGCGTCCGTTACGTACAAAAATGTGGGATGTATGTACACATGCTGTTGAGGAATTTTTCTCAATGGGAAAATACTTAGTGTTAGGAGCGTTAATTGCTGCTGCAGTTCAAACGTTTGTACAAACTTCAACATTGCTTGCTATTGGACAAGGTCCGTTTTCTTCATCAGCTGTAATGATGGGACTTGCTTTCATTTTATCACTTTGTTCAGAGGCGGATGCATTTATTGCTTCTTCGTTCCAAAGTACATTTTCAACAGCGTCACTTGTCGCGTTTCTCGTATATGGACCGATGGTGGATATTAAAAATATGTTTATGATGCTTGCGACATTTAAAACAAAATTTGTAATTGTTGTGACGGTTACAGTTACCCTTGTTGTTTATGCAAGCTCACTACTCATTTATGCGATGGGGTGGTAGGTTATGTTTCGAGCATATATATTATTAGGCTTTACAATTTTAATTGGACAGCTTCATATTTCCGGTAACATTACGAAGTATATAAATATGAAGTACGCCTATTTATCAAAAACTGCTGCTATTATTTTAGGTTTCTTAACGATTGTACAAATTATTATCGTTTTCCAAAAAGAGCACCAAAAGGAAAAAGAGAAACATGATTGTAGTTGTGATCATAGTCATTGTGGGCATGATCATTCGAAAGATGAGAATACATGGTGGAAAAAAGTGTTTTCTTACACGTTATTCTGTTTTCCAATCATTACAGGATTGTTTTTCCCAATTGCAACATTAGATTCCGATATTGTTAAGGCGAAGGGATTCCATTTTCCGGTAGCGCAAGCAGAAAGTAAAGATCCATTTATGACAAGACAATTTCTAAGACCTGACACGAGTATTTATTACGGGAAAGAAGGATATCGTGGTGTAATGGAAAAAGGGAAGAAAGAGTTTGTTACGAAAGATAATATCACTTTAAAAGATGAAGATTTCTTAAAGGGTATGGAGACAATTTATAATTATCCTGGTGAATTTACTGGTAAAACCCTGTCTTATAAAGGATTTGTTTTCCGAGATGATTCTTCTAAAAAGGAACAATATTTCTTATTCCGTTTCGGCATTATACATTGTGTTGCGGATTCGGGTGTATATGGTATGTTAGTTAAAAAACCAGAAGGGGTAGAGTGGAAAAATGATGATTGGATTCAGATAGAGGGAGAAATTTCAACTGAATTTTATCAGCCGTTTCATGCGAATATTCCAGTGTTAGAGGTAACGAAATGGAATAAAGTTGAACAGCCGAAAGAACAATATGTGTTTAGAGGAGCCGATTGATAAAATCGGTTCTTTTTTGTGGACTAAAAGTTCTAAAAATTGTTAATATTAAACGTGTAGTTCATGAGGTGTAGTGTATATTGGGATATTAGGGATAAATAATTAAAGGGGTGATAACAATGACTGAAGTAAAGGGTAAAACAGCTAATGAATCAAGGGTGTTTAAAACGAGTCGAGTATTTCCAACGGATTTAAATGATCATAACACGCTATTTGGTGGAAAGATATTGGCGGAGATGGATATGGTTGCTTCAATTTCAGCAACGAGACACTCGAGAATGGAATGTGTCACAGCGTCTATGGATTGGGTAGATTTCTTACATCCAGTACGTTCTTCAGATTGTGTTAGTTATGAATCTTTCGTAATTTGGACGGGAAGAACTTCTATGGAGATATTTGTGAAAGTAGTAGCAGAAGATTTAATTTCAGGTAAAAAACGTGTAGCAGCAACTTCATTCGTTACTTTTGTTGCGCTTAGTAAGGAGAATAATCCAGTTCCTGTACCGCGTGTTATCCCTGAGACAGAAGAGGAGAAAGAATTGCATCGAATTGCTGTGTTACGTGCAGAACAGCGCCATATTCGTAAGGCAGAGAGTAAGAAGGTAGCTACACTGCTAACTTTTTGATATAAAATACTTTCCTAGTGGTACTATTTTGTAATAGGTTAGGAGATTTTTGAAATGAAAAGCGGACACCTAAAAATAGGTGTCCGCTTTTATATTTTTTTCATCCCCATATCGTACTACAATAACTGCTTAGCAGAAGCAAGCAGCACCGACGATAATTAAGAGGATAAATAATACGACTAGTAGCGCAAATCCATTACCATGTGCGAAGCCCATTGTTATTTCCTCCTTTTATTTTAAGATACAACATACAATATGCAGATGAGCTCCTGTTTGATATGGACGTATATCATGCAATGACATATTTTTTGTATGATAATGTTTTAAAAAAGGAAAGATATAGGAATAACAGTAGTTAGAGAAAGGAACGTATCCATGAAGCGCTTTTTAATTGTAATAATTTGTTTTATAGGTGTATTCATATGGATGAACGTTGATGTGGAAATGGGGAAGAAAATGGCTAGTGGATATGAATTAGAAAAAATCCGATCAGGGGATTTTCAAGTATATACGAACGGTGATGAGTTATATAAAAGTTTATTTGAGGATATAAATCGTGCAGAAAAGAATGTGTATATTCATTTTTATATTGTAGGAAAAGATGAAATAAGCCAAAAGTTCTTACAGTTATTAGAGAAAAAAGCATCTAGCGGAGTAGATGTGAAATTGTCAGTAGACCGCATTGGCGGATATAAGCTTAAGAAAAAGATAATTGATCAATTAAAAGAAAAAGGCGTGAAGTTTACATTTAGTAAAAAACCTAAATTAAAAAACTTATTTTATTCTTTGCATCAACGTAATCATAGACGCATTGTTACTATAGATGGGAAAGTTTCGTACATTGGTGGCTTCAATATCGGAAAGGAATATCTTGGACAGGATCCTAAATTTGGTCCGTGGCGTGATTATCATGTACGCATCGAAGGGAATGGAGCTACTGATATGGAACGGAAGTTTGCGGAAGACTGGCAAGAAGATACGGGAGAAAAGTTTCCTATACACCAAGAGTTACCTGTACAAGGAAATGTAAAATATCAATACGTATTTTCGAATGGAAAAGGTTTATGGAAGGAGTATGGAGCGTTTTTAAAGAAGGCAAAACATTCTTTAATTATCGCTACACCATATTTTGTACCGAGTAAAGAAATGGTGAAGGGGCTGAAAGATGCATTAAATCGTGGTGTCCATGTAAAAATCCTCGTCCCATTTAAAAGTGATGCAGTATTGCTAAAACAGGCTGCCTATCCTTATTTGAAAGACATGTTAGATGCTGGAGCGGAGATTTATCAATATCGAAATGGATTTTTTCATGGGAAAGTAACAATCATCGATGAGGAAATGGTTGATATTGGTACAGCAAATTTTGATAATAGAAGTTTTTACTTAAATAACGAATCTAACTGTTTCATATATGATAAGACAGTCGTTGCTGACGTATGGAGTCGATTAAAAGAAGACTTTCATAAATCAAAACGATTTTCTGAAGAAGATTTTGAGAAAATTAGTAGATGGGATTGGTTTCTAGCAAGAATATCAAATGTTATCGCATCATATTTATAGTATAGAGATGAAATAGGAAGGGAGGCGCTTTAATGGATTGTATGAAAGAATTGATGACATATAGTTACACACTTATATATAAAGTTGGAGAATACACGAGCAAGGTTCGAGATGAAGAATTAAAGGATATATTACAGCATCATTTGCCGTATATGTTACAAGCATATAATGAACAAGTGAATTTTCAAGAAGGAGAAAATATACAACATATAACTTGTAAACAAATGTGGCCGGAATTTACTGAAATGGATAGGGAAACAGATAATGAATATACAGGGGATATTGGGATTGCTATTTGTTATATTTCACATTTGAAGCGATTAGCATTAAAGTTTGCTCAAGTTGCAGTGGAAGTTGCGAACCCAGAGTTTCGTTCTTTCTTGGAAAATTGTTTTGTGAAAATGAATCGTTATGCTTATAGTGTTTGGCAATATGTTGTGAAGAAGGAATATAAAATTAAACATGTATATGAAAGTGAAAAATTCGCGTGAAAAGCTAAGGTGGAATGAAAGGCGCCTTAGTTTTTTTATGTCTAATTAGAATGGGAGGATTAAAGATTGGTTATGTTATCCGAAAATTTACAAAAGTTTACTGTATCTTTACTATTTTTAAATCTTCCCTTTAAAAAAAAAGAGTAATATGGGATTGTACATATTCTATCAAAGGGAGGAAACGCAAATGAACAAATGGGTTAAGTCATTAACTGCTATGGCACTTGCAAGTTCTTTATTAATGGTAGGTTGTAGTAAAGATGGGGATAAAAAGAAAGAGGATGACACAACTTCGCAGCAAGATGAAAAGAAAGATAAAGAAACAAGTGGAACAGAAAAATCTTCTGATTCGAAAGAAAAGAAATAAAGTGAAACTTTAATCAGTGGGGATTTTGTCCATCCCCACTGATTATTAGCCCACACCAATCGGGCATTAACGGGCAGTTATCTCCCGCCTAATTTCCTCGCATTCGCCGAATTTACTGCCCGTTAATGCGGGATAAATGGATAATAGAGCTTCCTCACATATATGAGGGAGCTTTTTTGTTGCGTATTTGTAAGTTTTGCGGAAAAATAGAGAGAAAGAATGGAAGAGGGGATAATATATGAAAGTATGTATATTAGGAGCGACAGGTAGAGTAGGATCACACATTATGAAATTGGCATTACATGATTCATATGAAGTGATGGTATTAGTTCGTGATTTGAGTAGAGTGGAAACAGAGCATGAAAGGTTACATATTATAGAGGGAAATGTGTTAAACGGAAATGATATAAAGGAAGCGATTAAAGGATGTGATATTGTAATTAGTGCTCTTGGAACTGATCGGAATGGGACGTTAGAGAAGAGTTTACCGATTATTATAAAGCAAATGGAAGAAGAGGGCATAAAGAAAATTGTTACAATAGGAACTGCTGGTATTTTACAAGCACGAACAAACCCAAGTATATATCGTTTCCAATCAAAAGAATCGAAAAGAAAAATGACAACAGCTGCGGAAGATCATTTAGCTGCTTATGAAGCGCTGAATAATAGTAAACTATGTTGGACTGTTGTTTGTCCGACGCATTTAATAGATGGTGATGTAACCGGTGTATATCGAACTGAACAAGATATGTTGCCAACAGATGGATCGAAAATCACAGTTGGTGATACAGCTCAGTTTACATGGAGTTTACGTAATAAAAGCTTATACGAGAAAAGCCGAGTAGGTATTTCATATTAAAAAACCATCCCAAAATAGGGATGGCTAAAAAATGATATAGCATACAAAGATGATAATCATAATGATTTGGAGAATTGCTTTCGCTACTGTACTACTTAAAAAACCGACAACAGTTGCAATTCCGACTAAAAGGGCGTCTTTTGGCGCCTTTTTATGCATTAGTTCCGTAATAAATACAGATAAGAACGGTATGATAATAAGCCCGAATGGTGGGAAGAAGAACGATCCGACAATGATAGAAACCATACCAACACGTTCGCCCGATTTTGTACTTCCGTATTTTTTTAGGAAGTATCCATTTGCAATAAAGTCAGCAACGAAAATGAAGAGTGTAAAAATGACTTGAATAATCCAAAAAGATGTCGTTAACTCTCCGCCGTTTATTCCAAAATGATAAATGAAATAGCCAGCCCATACGGCAAGGATGCCAGGGATAATGGGGTATATAAAGGCAAGAAATGAAACAATGAAACAAGCAATGATACAAATTGTTAGTAAAACAGTCACTTTATAACTCCTTTGTAGTATCTAATTTATGTACAGCAATCTTTTTAATTTGATGCCCATCAAGTTCTAATGCTTTAAATTGAAAACCATCATATTCAACTGAATAGCCAGCCTCAATATTTAAATCAATTGATTGAGAGAGAAGCCAACCACCAATTGTATCTAAATCACTTTCATCGATATGTAGGCCAAACATATCATTTACTTCAGAAATGAGTACTTTCCCATCTAAAACAGTAAGCCTAGGAGTACGCTTTTCAATCATTGGTGATTCGTCTGCGTCAAATTCATCTTGAATTTCTCCGATAATTTCTTCAAGAATATCCTCCATCGTTAAAAGGCCAGCAGTTCCGCCGTATTCATCCATAACAATCGCCATTTGTACGCGGTTCTTTTGGAGGTGTATTAACGTTTTACGAATGGGAACTGTTTCAAATACAGTTAAAACAGGATGTATGTAGGCATCAAGTGGTTTGTAAATGCCTTTTGTTTGATTATGAAAAATCTCTTTCGTATTTATCATTCCAATAATATCATCTTTATCCTTTTCAATAATAGGATAACGTGTATACTTTTCAGTTGCAACGATTTTCATATTTTCTTCTAACGTATTTTCAGTAGATAAACAAACCATTTCAGTTCTAGGTACCATAATTTCTTTAGCAACACGATCATCAAATTCAAAAATATTATTTACATATTTATATTCGGTTTGATTAATTTCGCCGCTTTTATAGCTTTCACCTAAAATGAGTCGTAGTTCTTCTTCGGAATGGGCAAGTTCATTTTCTTTCGCAGGCTCTAAACCGAGTAATTTTGTGAAAAATATAGCTGCACTATTGAGAAGCCAAATGAACGGATACATAATTTTATCAAATAAAATAAGCGGTTTTGCAAATTTTAATGTGATTGATTCAGCTTTTTGGATTGCGAAAGACTTAGGAACTAACTCGCCTAATACAACATGGAAAAAAGTAATCACACTAAAAGCAATAATAAAGGATAACGTGTTAGCCATTGTTCCAGTAATATTGATTTTTTCAAATAGTGGTCGCAGTAAATGTTCCACAGTTGGTTCACCAAGCCAACCAAGTCCTAAAGAGGTGATAGTAATGCCAAGCTGACAAGCGGATAAATAAACGTCTAAGTTAGATAAAACGCTTCTTGCAGCTAATGCTTGTTTATTACCTTCATTAGCAAGCTGGTCAATTCGACTTTTTCGTACTTTTACGACAGCGAATTCTGAAGCAACGAAAAAACCAGAAATAAGGATAAGTATAAAGATGAGAAAAATATTTAATATGTCCAAGTGTGTTCTTTATTCCTAATTTGGAATAAAGATGTCACCTCCTGTAATTATGTTATACTTTTATAATAAATCCAAATGAAAAGATTAGTCAAAGAAAATGGGTAAATAATGGTAGGTTTCTATAGTAGTTTTTTAATTTGCTGTTATTTTGTCCTCTATATAATAGGAATAACCGTCTACTTTTAATTTAAAGTAGACGGTTATTCTACGTTATGGTTTTGAAATACTTCTTGTTAAAGTGTATGTTTGCTGTTTATTGTAGTTTGTTGTCCATAGTGTTTGGAGAAAAGATAATACGCTGTATGGGATGTAAAGAAGTAATAAACCAATTGCGACAACTATAGGTGCATTTCCACCAAATTGAACGATAAATTGTAAGAGTCCGTTTACGTGAAAAACACATTCCATAAAAACAAATGAAAGAATAATGGAACTTAGAATAGATTTATGATTGGAAGTAAGCGCCATAAATAACGTATCAACAAGGAAGGCTGAATTTTTTATTTCGTATTCATTTGTATTATTTAAGAAAGGAAGCCATTTTTTTATTGCTTGCAGAACGATTATCATGGAAGTACTACATACGATGATAAAAGAGGAGAAGAAAGGAACCTTCATGAATTCCGCGATGTAGAGTAGTAGTAATAGTACTGAACATTGTAATATCACAGTACCAAAAGAATATGGTATCCAGCGCAATAAGGAAGTGCACTTTCTTATTGATCTCGGTGCTTTTAAAAATAGATGACCGATCCCTAAACTAATAAAGAAACCGATTACAAGAGTGAATGTGAAACGAACGATTGATAAAAAATATATTTCCCATATGTAGGGGAATAGTGGTGACGAATGGCTAGAAGTATGTATCATATTTTGTGTATTTATAATCTGATTTGCTGAGAAAAGGATAGGTTCATGCATCCAATCGATTCTTGGAATTGAAATAGAAAAAAGTTGTGCAAAGTCATGAAAAATGCTAATAAATCCAGTTGTGTAAGAGTAATTATGTGTAATGAATAATGCTGGAATAGGACTTATGACAAAAATAATAAAAATACCAACTATAAATTTACATATATGTGAGCGCAATAAGGACATACAACCACCTACTCTTAGAATATTCAGAAAATTCTTATTCTTATTTTAGCTTTTTTCAGGGGAAGTTACAATATATTTTTCTTTACGTATTGGTATATGGATAGTTTTAAATTATTTTTAGAAATTTATTTTATGTATGGGATGAATGAAAAGAAATGTAGGTAAATGTCGAAAGGATTAAATTGATTTTTCAAATTGGAAAGTGATACCATAAAGTTAAACAATGTTTAAATCATTGTTTAATCGATAAATTCTAGAGGGGGAGATAAGTTGGGGGAAAATGAAAACATATCAACGAAAGAAAAGATTTTAAATACAACCTTGGAGTTAATTAAAAACGAAGGTTTTGAAAGGGTAACGATAAGGAAAATTGCATCATTGTCAGATGTAAATATTGCGCTTGTAAATTACCATTTTGGTTCAAAAGAAAAGTTGATTAGTGAGGCGATTAAAGTTTTGTTAATTAGCTTCCAAGGCACTTTTTCTATTTTAGATGATATTACAGTACCAGCGAAAGAAAGATTAAAAATATTTTTATTTGATTATGTACTAGTAATTCGGCAATATCCTGAGTTAGTCAGGAAGATTATTGCAATGGGAACTACGGTATTTACATCTCAATACGAATATGGAGATTTTTTGAAGAGGCTAGGTTTTAGTAAAGTGAAGAATATTTTGAGCGAAATAACAAATGAAGCGGATCAGGAAATTTTAATGATGATGACAGTGCAAATATTTGGATCCATTTTTCTTCCAGCATTAATGATGCCAATTCTTGAATCAGGGGCAGATATAAGAGTACTACCTATAGAAAAACAGATTGATTTCCTATTTGAACGCTATTTTTATAAAAATTGAGATAGTGGGTGATAGAGATGGTTAGTTTCTTTAGAAAGCATTGGTATGATATAGGGTTAGTTGTGGCTATTGTTGTCGTTGTTTGTTTAGTCGCGAATTTGGGAGAAATAAGTGAAATAAAAGTACTGTTAGCGTTAAGTTTTGTAGCCATTTTAGTGCATCAATTTGAAGAGTATCGTTGGCCAGGTTATTTCGCTGGTCTGTTTAATGTAGTTATATTTAAAAGTGATATACCAGATCGCTATCCATTAAATACGCAATCTGCTATGGTAATAAATATTTTGATTGCGTATGTTTTTTATTTACTTCCGGTTTTCTTTCAAAATATAATATGGCTTGGGATGGCACCTATTTTAATGGGTTTTTTTCAATTCATATGGCATGGTATTTTTGCGAATATAAAAGCTAAAACAATATACAATCCGGGATTAGGTGCGGTTGTATTACTACATGTTCCGATTGGTTATGCATATATGAGATATGTTCTTTTACACAATCTGGCTACAAATTTGGATTGGATATTAGGGCTGATCTATTTTCTAGTAGCTACCTATTTTTTAATTATAAAAGGAAATATGTTAATGAAAAGTAAGGAGACAAATCATTATTTTTCTAAAAAGCAATTAGGTCCGTACAATGATGCAGTAAAGTGATCCAGAATTCAGAAGGGATTTTTGATGCTGAAGAGAGTACAAGTGAATGATTCATGAATAAATTATGACGAAAAAATGAATAATTTTCAGAAAAATAAAATAATATATTTATTTTTTTCTGAAAATATAATATAGTTATGGCACAGAAAGTATTTTAGCATAAGGAGGCTTTTTTATGAGGATTAAAGGGAATTATGTGCCAAAGAGGGAAGTTTTGTTTTGCTCAAGTTCAATTACGATAGGGGAAACGCTGGAACATTTAAATAAAACGGGGTATCGTTGTGTACCAGTTTTAGATGAAAAAAAAGAGAAGTTTTTAGGGAATGTATACAAAGTAGATATTTTAGAATATAAAGGTTCACTTGAAGATAATGTATTACAATTATTGAACGATAAAAATGGGTACGTGAGAGAAGACTCTTCCTTCTTTAAAGTATTTTTTACAATTAAAAAACTACCGTATTTATCAGTAGTTGATGAAAAAGGGGTCTTCCTTGGTATTTTAACTCATAAAAAAGTTTTTGAATTATTAGAAGATGCATGGGGAGTCCATTCTAGTAAATATTCTGTCATGATTGGAACACAAGATTATAATGGGGCCATTCAAAAATTATCGACAGTGCTAAAGAAATACACTGGTATTCAAAGCTTAATGACTTTTGATAATGATGCTTTATTAGTACGTAGAATAATGTTTACATTGGGAGAAGAGTTTGAAGATAGTGAATTAGAAACATTGCTAAAGGATTTAGAAGATCATGGATTTAGAGTTGTGTATGTTGAAGAGATGAATAATCCACGTGAAGTTGAAACGATAGACTAACAAGTAAAAGCCATCTTATTTTTTGATGGCTTTTACTTTCTTTTGTATAAAAATATTCAAATGTAATAAAATGTAAAAATCGTAAATTTCTAAAAAATTTGTGTAATAGAATAAATAAAGGAGGTATGTGTGGATAATTTTGATTTTCAAAAAATTCTATTTAAAAATATGTTTTTATTTTTCAGCCAAATATGTTACTATATGTGTGATAAAAACAAAGAGGTCTGACAACTAAACTCCACGTTATAACACTCTAATGACTTGAATATTCAAAAAAATCAAAAATCAATAATTAGAGTAAGAATAAGGGGAATGGAGAAATTATGGAGAAAGACATTGCTTTGTAAGGGGCATATTTTATCATCTTGAGCAGAGAGGAGGATGCATAGCATATTGTGAAAAGAGATATAAACAATGAAAAAGTGCTATGCAAATGAAAAGCATGAAGGGACGTTTAAGGCCAGGTGATACGGTAGCGATTGGTTTAATGTTATTTGCACTATTTTTAGGGGCAGGAAATTTAATTTTCCCGCCAGTTTTAGGTCAACAAGCAGGAGAAAATGTTTGGATTGCTACAATTGGATTCCTTGTAACGGGAGTCGGATTACCCCTATTAGCTGTAACAGCTGTCGCGTTTGTAGAGGGGGACTTGAAAGCGCTATCTTCTAGAGTTCACCCTATATTTGCGTTTATTTTCCCATTGATTAGTTATTTAGCGATTGGACCATTTTTCGCGATTCCGCGTACTGGAGCTGTTTCATTTGAAATGGGTATGAAGCCATTTCTATCAGAGACAATGGTTTCTGAGTGGTACATGCTATTTCTTTTCACTATAGTTTTCTTCGGAATAACGTGGTATTTATCATTAAATCCATCTAAATTAGTGGATTGGTTCGGGAAATTTCTTACACCATTGTTAGTATTGATTGTTGCTGTTATTGTCGGAAAAGCAATTATTGATCCAATTGGAGAACCGGCTGCACCTTTAGCTGCTTATAAAGAGAATGCTTTCTTTGGTGGATTTATTCAAGGATATTTAACGATGGATGCGATTAGTGCACTTGTGTTTGGGATTGTTGTTGTACAAGTTATTCGCTCAAAAGGGATAAAAGAGAGCGGACAAATCGCAAAAATAACAGTTGTATCAGGGATTATTGCTGTATTAGGCTTAACGTTAATATATTTATCACTTGCATATCTCGGATCTACAAGTACATCACTTGGTGTGTCGGAGAACGGTGGTCTTATTTTAACGAATGTTGTAAATGAGTTATATGGAACAAGTGGCAAAATTTTATTAGGACTTGTAATTATACTCGCTTGTTTAACAACTTCTGTTGGATTAACATCTGCGTGTGCTGGCTTCTTTACAAACTTATTCCCAAAACTTTCGCATAAAACGATTGTAACTATGGTATGTGTATTTAGTTTAATTGTATCTAACCTAGGGTTAACACAATTAATCACAGTAACATTACCAGTGTTAATGATCATTTATCCAGTTGCAATTGTATTAATCGTTCTTTCATATTTCCATAAATGGATAGGGAAGCGTAATACAATATATATCGGAGCTATTTTAGGTGCGTTGTTAATTAGTTTCTTTAACGGTTTAGAAAGTGCGAACATTAAAATTGATGCGATTTCTAATGTGCTACAAATGTTACCATTATATAAAGAAGGAATAGGATGGCTAATCCCATCATGTATTGGCGGGATTCTCGGTTTCTTCTTCTATAAATCAAATGAATTAAGTGAATTACAAAAGAAAGGTGCTTAGGCGCCTTTCTTTTTTTAAAGGGGATTTTTGTATTTTGTCTAAGTAATAATTGGGAGGAATGATAAAATGGCTAATTTTGAAGATTTTTTAACTTTTGATGTAAGAATTGGAACAGTAACACAGGCAGAGGAATTTAAAGAAGCGAGAGTGCCAGCGATTAAACTAGAAATTGATTTTGGGGAGCTTGGGGTCAAGCAGTCAAGTGCTCAAATTACGAAGAGATATAATCCAGAAGACTTAATCGGTCAGCAAATTGTTGCTGTTGTAAATTTTCCGCCAAAGCGTGTAGCTGGATTTAAATCGGAAGTGCTTGTATTAGGTGGAGTTCCTGAAGCTGGTGATGTTGTGTTGCTTCAGCCTAATATGGAACTGCCAAATGGAACAAAAATTAGTTAGTGTGAAGGTAGGGGCTAATATGGATATCGGACGAGAATATTTACAATGTGCCATTTCTAATTTCAAAACAACAAAGCAACAAGGAGAACGGGTACTTTCTCAATTATCATACGAACAAATACAATGGTCTTCTCATGAAGAAACAAATAGCATAGCGATTATAATGAAACATTTGCATGGTAATATGCGTTCAAGATGGACGGAATTTTTAACGTCTGATGGCGAAAAAATAGATCGTAACCGAGATGGTGAATTTGAAGGTGGCTACAATTCAAAACAAGAAGCGCTTGCTGCGTGGCAAGAAGGGTGGGAGTATGTTTTTAAAACGATGGATACTTTAACAGCAGAGCAGATTTTGCAGAAAGTATACATTCGTGGAGAAGAACACACTGTCATGCAAGCGATCGAAAGGCAAATTTCTCATTATGCTTTACATATTGGACAAATCATTTACATTGGTAAAATGTTAAAAGAAAATGAATGGGAGTGTTTAAGCATTCCCAGAGGTCAATCTACTAGTTATTTACAGAAAAAACGTTCAACGTAATAATATGAAAGAAACCGATATAAAATAGGAAGCAAAAAAATAAGCCAATTGATAGAGGGCTCCGTGAACATTAGAATGCTGCCAGCAATAAGCCCATATGTAATAAGAAAGAAACCAAAGAGTGTATTTATAGGAATAAAACGTGAGACAAATAATTGCTGATTTTTGAAACAAGTGTTGTGAAACAAATAAAAGCGGAAATGCCATGTAGAGGTAATAAGATCTTTTCTTCTCGTTATTCTTTTTTTACATTTATGACAGATGAATGGTGGCTGCATTTCGTTACACTCCATTTTTGGAATTCATTAGTTTCGTAATAATTTGAGATAAAATTAAGTACAAAGTGTATATCCCTATATACGCTCCTGCAAGTAGAAAAAGTGGATTTAGTAAAATTCCATGAATGCTTGTCATGAAAACTAAATTTTGTATTAAAACATCATATATATTAATAGAAATAATTGTCCCGAGTACATACAGTGCTAAGTATGCGGAAATATGTAGCACAATACGAATTTTAGGATGTAAAGCAAACAAATAAAAAATAAATGATAAGACGATTGGTAATGTTCCTATTAGTAGCTTCAATTCATTTCACCTCATTAACAATATAGCCGGAATTTAAGCGGTCTATTCTCTAGAGCTTGTACATAACTTGAAATAGAGAGGGTGATAGTATGAATCGAGGCTTTTTTTACGTGAAATTAACAAGTGTACGCAAGTTAATTATATTTATTATTACTACGGTATTAGCGACTTTCTTTCTTATTAGTGTAATGGTAACTTCCATGAAAGAGACAAAGTCAACGTATTTATATAATTGGTTAAATGAGTTATCAATGAATGGTTACATGTACGTTATTGGGAAAGAGAATCATTATTTTACACAGGAGTACCGGAATTTGAATCAAGACTTTTCTATTTCTTCATTCCTCTTTTCGATGGCTACGAATATTCGTTTTGATGATGTACGTAGTTTTGTCGGGAAAGAACTTCCGGGATTTGGGAAATATGATACAGAAATCGTTATAGCAGGTGAAGGAACAAATTATTCCAACTTACCGATAGAATCGAGTGTTCCTCTTGAAGAAGTAGTGAAGGAACGGACTGGAGAAGCTGGACAAGTTCCTAAGCCTGATCCGAATAAAGAGAAGAAACAACCAGCTCAAACGACTGGAAAAAGACAAGTTGCATTGATTTATCATTCACATAGCTGGGAATCTTATTTGCCGTTACTTAACTTAACGAATGATCCAAATCCAAATAAAGCAACGAGTTCTGTAACGAATATTTCAATAGTTGGCGATCGATTGCGAGAACAGTTAGAAAGTGAAGGGATCGGTGCTACTAACGATAAAACTGATGTTGGTCAAAAATTAATAAGTAAAGGATTAAATAGTAATAGTTCTTATAAACTGTCACGAGAAATTGTACAAGAAGCGATGGCTGGTAATAAAGAACTCCAATATTTTTTCGATTTGCACCGTGATAGTGCACGGAAAAATGTCACGACAAAAACAATTGGAGATAAATCATATGCAAAGCTTGCTTTTGTAATTGGGAAAGGTAACAAAAACTATGAAAAAAACTTACAATTAGCAACTGCGTTACATGAGACGATTAGTAAGAAATATCCGGGAATGAGCCGTGGTGTAATTCAAAAAGGATTCCAAACAGGAAATGGAGTCTACAATCAAGACCTATCAGGACAAGCGATATTAATTGAAGTTGGCGGGGTAGATAATACAGAGGAAGAATTAAATCGATCAATTGATGCACTTGCTAAGGCATTTGGTGAATATTTTTGGCAAGCAGAAAAAGTGAATGGATAAAGTGAAATTTGAATTAGTGGTAGGCATTGCCGATGGTTATCAGCCTACATCAATTGGGGGAAAACGTAAGTGTACAGCTTACGTTTTTTGTTTGTCATGAAATGAGGATGAAAAGATGTCACATTATAGACATAATTTGTAATTGCTATAGTAATATCGAAATTTGTCTATTTATAATAGGAGAATTAGAAAGGGATTTTCGCAAAAATATAGAAAATCTTTTCACAAGGAAAATTTTTAACTAACAGAATGGGTAGGGGATTAAGGTGATACGTGAGATTAGAGTAGAAGATGCAGCATCATTTTTACAATTAAGTAAGCAATTAGATGAAGAAACGAAATTTATGTTATACGAACCAGGAGAACGAAAAACTACAGTAGAGCAACAAGAAAAGATGGTCCACCGTTTTATAGAAAATGAATATGCGACAATATTTGTAGCAGTTGAAGAAGAGAGAATAGTAGGGTTTATTTTAGTTGATGGAAATAATATTCAAAGAAAGAGACATGTGGCAGGCATTGTAATTGGCATTTTGCAAGAGTATAGTGGCCGAGGTATTGGAACGAGTTTGTTTAAAGAAGTAGAGAAGTGGGCAAGATTACATGATGTATGGCGTTTAGAATTAACGGTAATGGCCCACAATACAAGAGCTCAGGCACTATATAGCAAAATTGGATTTGAACAAGAAGGTGTCAAAAAATCTGCTCTTATCATCGATGGAAAAGGTATCGATGAGTATGAAATGGCCAAATTATTAAAATAAGAGGTCGTTATATGAAAAAAAGATGGGCACTACTTGGTATCGTAGCAATGATACTGATCATTGGAGTAGCAGGAATAAATTATAAGATGTACAAGGAGCAAGAGGCGAAGGAAGTAAATGTAAACAATATATTTCCGAAAGCTAAAGAAACGATTGCTAATATGGATGGGGATATCGCAGTCATTAGTAATCCAAGTTCGATGCTTGTACTTGTGAATAAAAATAGGCGTTTACCAGATGGGTATAGACCGCCAGATTTAGTTGTTCCGAAAGTACGTTACTCTAGTGAAGGTGATCAAGAGAAGAAAAAGATGAGGAAAGAGGCAGCGGTGGCACTTGAGGAAATGTTTCAGCAAGCCAATAATGAGCGGATTTTCCTTTTTGCAGTCTCTGGATTTAGATCTTTTGATCGACAAAAAGCATTAAATACAATGTATAAAAGACAAGATGGAGAAGCAAAGACAGCGATGTCTAGTGCAGTCCCTGGTACGAGTGAACATCAAACAGGACTAGCTATGGATATTACATCTCAATCTGCTAAATTTCAGCTAGAAACTGTTTTTGGGGAGACGAAAGAAGGAAAGTGGCTTTCTGAAAATGCCCATAAGTTTGGTTTTGTTATTCGATATACGAAAGAGAAAGAAGGGATTACCGGTTATCGTTATGAACCGTGGCATGTACGTTATGTTGGGAATCCGCAAGCTACATATTTATATGAAAACCAACTAACGATTGAAGAAGTAACGCAGTAATGAATTGAGGGGAGAGGGCTAAGATGACGATGTTATATAAGAAAAAGGTACATGCATATATTACGAGAGAAAAAGAAGGGGTTATGCAACTACTCGTTTTTAAACATCGTGATATACGAGAGGCTGGTATCCAAGTGCCAGGCGGGACGGTAGATGAAGGCGAAACGTTAGAGGCAGCAATTTTACGTGAAGTACAAGAAGAGTCAGGACTACGCCATTTTTGTATCGAGCGCTTCCTTTCTGATTACATTATTTATATGAAAGAAAAAAAGGAATATCAAAAACGTCATTTTTTCCACATTTCATTATTAACAGATGTGAAAGATACGTGGGAACATATAGTAAGTGCTGGTGAGGAAGACAAAGGTTTAGTATTTTGTTATGAATGGGTTGATATTAACAAATGCCCTGAATTAGCAGGTAAACAAGGCGAGTTTTTACATTTGTTAGAAGAGGTATATGTAAAATAATAAAAAGAGTCTGAGGCGATATTGTATTCGTTTCAGACTCTTTTTATTTCTCTGGAAATTAAAGGTTTTTAAACTGGTGAGTTGAATTTCTTTAAAGGGATTGTAGCTGTTTATGCGAGGAGCGGAGAAAATGAAAAAGTAATAGATACATGTTAGCAATAAAAGTCTTTATAGAAGGAGAATGACGATGGAAATTCAGTTCAATACACTATTGCAAAAAGAATTAACAATTCATGATATACAAGCAGCGATGGAAGCTGGGCAATTAACTTCAAAAGAATTAGTTATGTATTACCTCCATAGAATCGCAAAATATGATCAAGATGGACCAAAAATTAATTCTATTTTAGAAATTAATCCAGATGCTATCTTTATTGCAGAAGCGCTAGATCATGAAAGAAAGACAAAAGGTGTAAGAGGCCTATTACATGGTATCCCTGTTTTACTTAAGGATAATATTGAAACGAATGACTCAATGCATACAAGTGCAGGTACGATTGCCCTGGAACAAAATATAAGTAGTGAAGATGCATTTCTCGTTACAAAACTTCGAGAAGCAGGAGCAATTATAATAGGTAAAACAAATATGACAGAACTAGCAAATGCAATGTCTTTTGAAATGTGGGCTGGATATAGCGCTAGAGGCGGTCAAACGATTAATCCTTACGGTACAGGAAAGGATGATATGTTTGTTGGTGGATCGAGTACAGGATCTGCCGTTGCAGTTGCTGCTAACTTTACTGTATTATCCGTTGGAACAGAGACAGATGCTTCTATTTTGAGCCCAGCTGTTCAAAACTCGGTTGTAGGTATTAAGCTGACTGTTGGGTTAATTAGTCGTAGTGGAATTATTCCTTTCACTTATTCACAAGATACAGCTGGGCCATTTGCTAGAACGGTAACGGATGCTGCAATTCTATTAGGGAACTTAACGGGAGTGGATGAGATGGATGTAGCCACTCATAAAAGTGAAGGAATGGCATATCAAGATTATACACCTTATCTCGATGTAAATGGATTAAAGGGAGCAAAGATTGGCGTATTTAACAATGCTCCAAAAGACTATTACGAAAATGGTGAGTACGATGAAAAATTGTTTGAGGAAACGATCCAAGTATTACGTAGTGAGGGAGCGACAGTAGTAGAAGATATTGATATTCCGTCTTTTCATAGGGAATGGAGTTGGGGAGTTCCACTTTATGAGCTGAAGCACAGCTTGGATAACTATCTTTCTAAATTACCTTCTACTATTCCAGTACATTCTATTTCGGAGTTAATGGAGTTTAATAAAAACATAGCAGAAAGAGCTTTGAAATATGGACAAACTAAGTTAGAAAAAAGAAAAGATTTTCCTAATACGTTAAGAAATCCAGAATATTTAAACGCAAGATTAGAAGATATATTTTTTTCGCAAAAACAAGGTATTGATTTTGCGTTGGAAAAATATAACCTGGATGCGATACTGTTCCCTTCTTATATAGGATCTACTATATGTGCGAAAGCAGGTTATCCGTCTATAGCAATGCCTGCGGGATATATGGATAATGGGAGGCCTTTTGGAATTACTCTTGCAAGTGCTGCTTTTAGTGAAGGGGCATTAATTAAACTAGCATATGCTTTTGAACAAGCGACAAAACATAGGAAGATTCCCAACTTGTCATGAATAGAATAAACAAAAAGGACAGGAATTCCTGTCCTTTTTGTTTTAATGATTAAAGTGAAATATCTTTCTGCTCCGTCTTCTGATATTTTAATAAGTTAAAGGATAAACAAGCAGAACATAAAATAAGAAAAGCGGCGATAATATAAATAGTACGAACGCCGAACATATCAGTAATAATTCCAACGCTAAGCATAGAAAGACCAGAAGCTGTCGAGAGAAGTGCACCATGAGCTGTATACATCTTCGATAATAAAGAAGGAGTGACGCTTGATTGTAAAACCGTCGTTTGAGAAATATCTCTAATTTGATAACATGGCCCCATTAGAACACAAAGAAATAGAGCAATAAATCCGCTACTTGTCATACCATATAAAAATGTAAGAATACTAAACATAAGAGAGCCTATCGCCATGGAGCGTATTAAATTTTTTTGAATATATGTACTCATTTTCCACGCTAATATCCCACCAATTAATGTGCCGACGTAATAACTTGTGTTAATATATCCCCACCAATCTTCGCCTTTATGAAGAACAGTCGTTACATATGCCATCGTAATAGCACCGATCCATATCGTCCCTGCGAAAGTTTCAATTAAGTCCATAATTGTAACGATGCGCAGAGACGGGTGTTGAAATAACAGTTTCCATCCTTCTAATAATGCAGTAGTTTTCGAAGAAGTGGGTTCTGCTACTCGTTCAGCTTGTATAGATTGTAATGAAAGGTGTAATGTAATACATCCGAAAATCATCAATATGTTATTAATCATGAGTGTCGAAGTAACGCCAATGAGAAGAACAATTATGCTTGTAAATGAGTATGCAGCGGCTTGTATAATTTGTGTTGAAAAGGAAAAGACACTATTTACTTTTACTAATTTTTCTTGTGGTGTTAAGCGCGGGATAACGGCGTATAGTAGAGGAGCGCTCCAGCCACTACATAATGAAATGAAAATAACAAAAGTTAAAAGAGCAGAAATGTTTGTTGATAGTATAGGAAATAATATCATTAACAATATTAAAAGAGCTGTTTTAATCCATTGTAGAGTATATAGCAATGAATAAGATGGAAACCGATTCATTATAAGTGGTGCAGAGGTGTTCGCGATAAGATTTGTGATAACCTGTAATAATGGAAAAAGAGCAGTAATTGTAGCTGATCTAGTTGTGATATAGATGTGAGTTGTAATAATCATTATGTATACAATGTCAGCGAGAGTAATGCATATTTTGGAGCCCAAATAGTAAGTTAGTGAACGTTTAGGCAATAAGAATACCACCTTTCAAATCAATACTGCTTTTAATTTTAATTATTATAATCTGTAAGTTATATTTTTGAAAGAATTAAATTTTTTGTCATTTTTTGAAAGGGATTTTCGTGTATAATGAAGAATATATTAATATAGCATTTTATTAATGCTTGTTGTAACAGCGAATACATATAATAGCTTGTAGCAAACGCCCCCTCTATGAGAAAGGGCGGATAAACCATTCTTTTCTTCATATACATATAGAAAATGAGAAAGAAAGTGAGGGTTGCATATGGCTGGATGGGTGATTTGGTTTATAATAGCGGGTATTTTATTTATTGCAGAAATGTTGTCGATTACGTTTTACATGCTTTGGCTTGGAATTGGAGCTGTTGTCGGAGGTCTTATTGCTTTGTTTGCTCCTGATGCACTATTTTTACAAGTTGTTGTTGGGGCGATTGTAAGTTTAACATTGACTTTCTTTACGAAAAGAATTTCTAAAAACTTTCGAGAAGCAAAAGGTTTTACTGATACAGTAGATAAACTTGTTGGTAAAAAGGGAATTGTTATGCAAACGATTACAAGCGAAGTGAACGGTATTGTGAAAGTGGATGGAGATACTTGGACAGCTATTTCGGATACTCCTATTGATGCTGGAGAAAAAGTCGTTGTTATACAGAGGCATAGTACTATTTTACAAGTGAAAAAGGAGAGTGAATAAATATGGCAGTAGCATTAACGTTAACGATTATTTTCGCATTGATTGTCGTTGTATTTATTGCATTGACAATTAAAATTATTTCTCAGCAAAAAGTTGGGGTCGTTGAAAGGTTTGGTAAATTTCAACGGATTATGCACCCAGGATTAAATATTCTAATCCCAATTGTAGACCGCGTTCGTGTATATCACGATTTACGTATTCAACAAACGAATGTACCACCACAAAAGGTAATAACGAAAGATAATGTACAAGTAGAAATTGATACAATTATTTTCTATCAAATTGTTGAACCAGAGCTTGCGACATATGGTATTTCAAACTATGAATATGGTGTTCGTAATATTACATCTGCAACAATGCGTCAAATTATTGGTAAAATGGAGCTTGATGAAACATTATCAGGTCGTGAAAAAATTTCAACAGAAATTCGTTTAGCACTTGATGAAGCGACAGAAAAATGGGGCGTTCGTATTGAACGTGTCGAAATAGTCGATATTAATCCACCAAAAGATGTGCAAGTATCAATGGAAAAACAAATGAAAGCAGAACGTAATAAACGTGCGATCATTTTAGAAGCTGAAGCAGCGAAACAAGATAAAGTCCTTCGTGCTGAAGGGGAAAAACAAAGTAAAATTTTAATGGCTGAAGGGGATAAAGAAGCACGTATTCGTGAAGCGGAAGGTATACGAGAAGCGAAAGAATTAGAAGCGCAAGGGGAAGCAAGAGCGATTGAGGAAATTGCAAAAGCAGAACAAAATCGAATTGAGTTACTTCGTGCAGCAGATTTAGATGAGCGCGTACTTGCTTATAAATCATTTGAATCATTGATTGAGGTTGCAAAAGGACCAGCGAATAAAGTCTTTATTCCGTCTAATGCAATTGAAACACTTGGTACTCTTGGGGCAATTGGGGAAATCTTTAAAGAGAAACAAACGAAGAAATTACCTTCGTCAGATACAGAAAAACAATAAGAGTGAGGAAGAGAAATGGGCTGCCATTTCTCTTTTTTTTTTGCGTATATTACGAAAGGCTTGTACATATCCATGTATAAAGAAGGTGATACAGTGAAGAAGTATGCAACCCGTATACATGGGAAGAAACTAATCTCATTACTCTTTCTATATGCACTAGTCACAATTATTATTGCGTCGATTTTGACGTCGCTTTTACATACAATGAAATCGAATTACGCGAATCAATGGTTTGGAAAAGTATCGATGCAAGGTTTTGTTCAAATGCTAGAAAGTGAGAATCGCTATTACGGATTTGATTATTTTAAGCAGAATAAAAGGGAGTCATTTGGAAATTTAATGTTCTCGATTGCGACGGATTTGAAAATTAAAGATTTAAGAACGTTTGTCGGTAAAGAAGTGCCTGGTATGTCAAAGTATTACTCTAACATTATCGTAGCTGGGGAAGGGACAAACTTTACGAATATCCCAAATGAATCTAGTGTACCGATTGAAGAAGTAACGAAAGAGCGAGAAGTAGCAAAAGATAAAGTTACAGAAGCTGAAAAGAATAATCCGGTTCAGAAAAAGAACGGAGCGAAAAAAGGTGAAAGTGCAGTATATATTTATCATACACATAGCTGGGAATCTTTCTTTCCGTTATTACCAGGGGCTACCGATCCATCAAGTCCAGATGTAAATGTGTCCTTACTAGGGAAACGGATGAAAGAACAACTTGAAGGACAAGGAATTCCGGTAGTTCATGATAAAACGAATATGGGGGATTTATTAGCGAGTAAAAAATGGAAATGGCCGCAATCATATAAAGCGTCTCATGAATATGTAAAAGAAACATTAGCACAAAATAATAAAATTGCGTTTCCGATTGATATACACCGTGATGATCAGCGGAAGAAGGTAACAACAAAAGTAATTAACGGGAAATCGTATGCAAGATTATATTTTATAATTGGGATGGAAAATGAAGGGCGTGCTGAAAATGAAAAAATTGCAAGAGCAATCAATAGTTATTTAGATGAAAACTATTACGGATTAAGCAGAGGAATCTTTCCAAAGTATAAAAAAGATGGAAATGGCGTTTATAATCAAGATTTATCTAAAAATGCGATGTTAATTGAAGTTGGTGGTGTTGATAATACATTAGATGAATTATATAACACAATTGATGTGTTGACGGAAGCGTTTAGTAAATATTATTGGAACAATGCGGAGAAAGTGAATGGGTGAGGAACGGGAAACCGTTCCTTTTTGTTAGGAAAGGTAAGAATGTGATATAATGGAATCTTGTGAATATTAAATGAGGAAGTAGGGGGAATATGCAAATAATATTAATACGCCACGGTGAATCAGAAGCTGATATTTTAAATGTACATGAAGGGCGAGCTGACTTTGAATTAACAGAAAAGGGAAGACAGCAAGTGCAAAGACTTGTACAGAAAGTGAAAGCAGATTTCCCGCCAGATTTCATTTGGGCAAGCACATTAAAACGTGCCCGCGAAACTGGTGAAACATTAGCAGGAGGAATTGGGTGCCCAATTCAACTAGAAGAAGAATTAATGGAGTTTAATAATGGGGTACAAGCAGGGTTATCATTTGAAGAAGCGAAAAAATATCCAGAGCCAAAATTTCTTCATGATCGTTTTGAAAACGGGGAATCATTTATTGAATTTAGAATGAGAATAGAAGGAATTTTTTCTAAAATCGTGACAGAGAATACATATGACCGAATTGCAATTGTTGCACACGGTGGTGTAATAAATAGTATTTTACGAGCGTTTTTCCAAATGCCAATTAGCATGGACTATTATTTTAAAATGGGAGATACGGGAATTAGTTTGATTGAACTTACGGATAAACAGAAAACTATTCATTTTATAAATGATACAAATCATTTAGAGGGAATGTAAGAGGATATGTACAAAGTTGTATTTTTCGATGTGGATGGTACTCTTTTAAGTGAGATTGATAGAAGTATGCATGAAAGCACAAAAGAAGCGATACAAAGGTTAATAGATAAAGAAATTCACGTAGTTGTTACAACCGGGAGACCATATAGTTTATGCTCACAATTTAAAGAGCTGGGCATAAATACGTTTATTTCTGCAAATGGTGCACATATAAAATGTGCTGATGAAGTTATACATAAATCGGTACTTTCAAGTGGAATTGTTCATGATATTTCAAATTTCGCTGAATTACATGGTCACAGTGTTTCTTATTTTACAGAGGAATTTGTAATGAATGGTATTGCCTCAAAAGACGAACGTGTAATACGAGCATTAAATGAAACGTTAAATTTAGAGCGGTATCCTGACAAAGTTAGAAACTTATCAGAAGAGATTTATTGTGTATGTCTGTATGCTGATGAAACAGAAGCTCAAAAATTCTTTGAAAGATATCCAGCACTTACGTTTGAACGTTTTCATGGTTACGTTATGAATGTGTTGGAAGATAGTAAAGTATCGAAGCTAACTGCAATTCAAAAGGTATTGGAACATCTGAAAATTTGTAAATCAGAAGCAATTGCTTTTGGTGACGGTGGAAATGATGTTGAGATGTTACAGTATGTAGGACTAGGAATTGCGATGGGGAATGGTGGAGAAGAGTTAAAAACAAGAGCAGATTTCGTTACAAAGAAGGCGAGTGAAGGTGGTATTTTATTTGCCTTAAAAAAGTTTAATGTCGTCTAACATACCTTTATTGAAATAAAGGTATGTTAGGATCTTTAACGTGCTCACATAATAAAATATGAATTTGCCCGCGATGATGATAAAAATGTGCAACGATTTCAAGCAACCATTCGAATCGAGAGTAAGAAATACCCCAATAAGCAGTCATAATTTCCGCTAATTCTTCATTGGAATAGGATAAAAAAGTTTTAGAAAGTAAATCGTACCCTTGTATCATCGTTTGCGCTATTTGAGTAATTGTTTCTGGTGTTTGTTCTATATAAAAGGTATGTAAGTCTTTTTCCGTAATACCATTTAATATGAGTAAATCAGCATGGAAAATAAGGGAAAGATGTGTGCACATTTCAAATAATGACCGCTTTGATTCAATCGGCTTTATTTTCAAATCACTTTCAGTATATTGGTTCAGTATTTGAATGGAAGTATCGATAGAAATTTTAACTTGATTCAATGCAGATGGAACAAACATTGTAATTATTCTCACCTCCGTATATAATAGTTTCTTAAGGGTATTATATCATACTCAAAATTCCGAAAATTCTAGTAGTTTGACTAGCATAGTGAAAAGTATTATATTGTAAAAGGTCATATGAAACGTGAAATAGAATGGAATGTAATTATTGAGTTAGGAGTTAGACCAATGAGCTTGAAATATGGAAGAGATACAATTGTTGAAGTTGACTTAAATGCGGTAAAACATAATGTAAAAGAATTTAAAAAACGTGTGAATGATGAAAATATTGCAATGATGGCTGCTGTAAAAGCGAATGGGTATGGTCATGGGGCAGTTGAAGTTGCGAAATCGGCTATTGAAGCAGGAATAAACCAACTTGCAGTTGCATTTGTAGATGAAGCAATTGAATTAAGAGAAGCTGGAATCACTGTGCCTATTTTAATTTTAGGATATACACCAGTAGCAGCTGTAGAAGATGTAATTCAATATGACGTTATGATGACTGTTTATAGAGTAGAAGATTTACAAGGTATAGATGAAGTTGCAAACCATCTTCAAAAGAAAGTGCGAATTCATGTGAAAATTGATACAGGAATGAGCCGTATTGGTTTACAGGAAGAAGAAGTTAAACCGTTTTTTGAAGAGTTAAAACGTATGCGATATGTAGAAGTAGTAGGGATGTTTACACATTACTCTACCGCCGATGAAATAGATAAAACTTATACAAATATGCAAACAAGATTGTTTGAGAAAGCTGTAAATACAGCGGAAGAATTAGGAATTCATTTTCCATATATTCATAGTTCAAACAGTGCAGGATCAATGGAACTTAGTAACACATTTCAAAATATGGTTCGTGTCGGTATTGGAATTTACGGTATGTATCCTTCAAGAGAAGTGGATCATACAGTTGCTTCCTTACAGCCAGCGTTGTCTTTAAAATCAAAAGTAGCTCATGTTAAACATGCGAAGAAAAATCGTGGTGTTAGCTATGGGAATACTTATGTAACAACGGGCGAAGAATGGATTGCAACTGTACCGATTGGTTATGCTGATGGTTATAATCGTCAGCTATCTAATAAAGGGCATGCACTAATAAACGGAGTACGAGTACCTGTAATTGGCCGTGTTTGTATGGATCAGCTTATGCTAGATGTTACAAATGCAATGCCAGTACAAGTAGGAGACGAAGTTGTATTCTACGGCAAACAAGGTGAAGAAGAGATTGCGGTGGAAGAAATAGCAGATATGTTAGGTACAATTAATTATGAAGTTACATGCATGTTGGATAGAAGAATTCCACGTGTTTATAAAAAAAATGATGAAACGACTGCGGTTGTAAATATACTAAGAAAAAAATAAGAAAAAACTGAATCGATATGATTCAGTTTTTTTATTTTTGACAAATGAAAAATGTTCTATTTATACCGTGTAGTTGTATATTGTTACATCCTACAGATTTTAAAGAGGTAATAATTTCGTCTCTAAAATAACATGATTCCTCGGTAGAAAAGTCACTCCTATTCCAACAATCTATAATAATCATACTTTGTCATAATTTCAAAACCACATTGTGTATATAGTTTTAAAGCATTGTTATTTTTCGTTTCGACGTCTAGTTCAATTGTTGAAACTCCTTCTGTAATAAGTGTATGTACCATATAACTAAGAATATCTTTACCATATCCTTTACCTTGATAAGAAGGATGAACTGCAAATCCTGATAGTGTAGTAGATTGCTCTTGCTCAGTAACTGTAATCGTTCCTATCACTTTTTCATCGATAAGAGCACTGTAAACTTGATGGGAAGATGAATTCATCATCTTTTGTAACCATGTGGATGTATTTGCTGCCGAATCTCCAAAAGCTTCACTAGCGATTTCTATAAGATCAGGAAGTAATTCAGAAGATGCAACAGTAAGATTAATATTATTTTTCATTGTTTTTTGTGCTTCGTTTGTTTTGAACTCCATACCGTATTCACTGTATAAATAAGGAAAGTTCATTTGTTTTGCAAATGATTTCCCTGAAATAGAGTCACCATTAATTATAAGAAGGGCTTCATCTGCCTCTCTTTTTTGTATTTCTTTCATTGCGGTTTGTAAAAGAGTAGTGCCTATATGTTGTTTCCTATAGTTCGGATGAACAAACCCTATTAACTCCAGTTTTGTTGGTCTCTCAAAGTCATACATACTTAATGCACCGATTAATTGAGTATCATCATAAAATAGAAAATCATTTACCACTTCTATATTACGGGCAGTTAAAAAGTTTATATGTAAATCTGACGAGTAATCAATTTGATCGTGTAGTCCGCAAATATGAGATAAATCTTTCATTTGCTGAATTTCGTTTGCTGTTAAAGATTTCTTTTGTTCAATATTCATTTCATAATCCCTCTCATTCGTATTTAAAAATAGGATGGATGACGCAACCACTTGTCTAACTCCACACTGCCCTGAACAGATAATAAATGGTACAAATATCGATAGGGATGTCTACATTCTTCAAGACGAGGAATGGGCATAATGGTTTCGTAACCTTGTTTAAAAGCATGAGCCTCTTTTTCTGTAAGTACATATTCTAATCCAATAAAATCAAACTCTCGTGGAGCAATTGCATAAGCTTCTGTATCTACTAAACCAGTAATAGATTGATCATCTGATAAAAACTGGGTAGGATCCATATCAATTAAAACGAGTGTAGATTCCTTCGGTGACGGCAAGGAAGATAGCTGTGACTCAAAAGTATGAAATGTGTTTTGGATGCTCGCGTTATCGGAATAGAACCTATTTACAAGATCTTTACTGACTTTTAATATGTGAGATTTAAATTCTTCTAGTGGAATGTGGAAAGTATTTGATGGGTTTCCTATAAACTCTGCTTGAAACGAATGAATTTCTGCTAGTCCTTTTCCAAGGCTGAATAAAATAGAATCAGGTTGTCCGAAAAATGATTGCAGCGTATTTCCGGTTAGTTTTTCGACGATTACATACTCTCGCTCATTTAAAACATGTTTTTGCAAAATAGTCGGGATGGGCAAGGTAGTATGCTTTTTCAATAATGCGTGTATTGTTTCTAAATGATGTACATGCCTTGGATCAATTCCAAAAAGGTTTTTACATCCCCACCAAAAATCATTGTTGGGCTCTTCAGTCATTTTTGAGGAACGAACAATAACTTCTTCAGTTTCTGTTTTAACAAGAAACACGTCGCTTGCATGGTCTTCATAGCCCGGATGTAGTGCTTGAACAGATATAATAGGTGAAATGAATAGTTGTTGTAGCATGAAAGGACTCCTTATTCTGTAAATTCTATAAATTCATTATATAACAGAATATGTACCAAGTGGATAATGATGGGGACAACATAGAACTTAAATAAATTTATGGTGAGAAATCAGTGTGAAAATTATATTTTTCTAGTTTTGTATGAATTATCAAAATAATGTTTCTGATGATAAATCTGAAAAATGCCTGAATGTAAATCCCGTATTTTTCAATAAATGAAAGGTTAAGTCTACTTTTATAAGAGTTATAATGTAGGTTATGAACAATATTTCTCAATATTATAATGAGGAGAAAAATATGA
>NZ_QNUA01000040.1:0-118294 GCF_008042285.1 Bacillus sp. AR13-1 | reverse complement strand
GTTGTAAAGAATTATATAAATAAAGAATAGAATGATTTTCTCCAGTCTAGAGCATTTTGTACGTATATATATATAATAAATTAATTACTTTTTATATTTAAAAAATAATTAATTTAGACAAATTTACAGATTTTTAATCTATTTCTACATAAAAGCAATGTGTAGAAATAGAGAGAACGTTTTAATACTAACAAAAATAAGTTATTACACACATAATTAAGTACAGAGATTAAATCGAGTTGTATTAATCGGTAGATTGACAAAGGAGCCAGAATTATACTACACAAAACAAGGTGTCGCTTATGCACGAATATGTGTTGCGGTGAATAGAGGTTTTCGAAATAGTTTAGGTGAGCAACAAGTAGATTTTATTAATTGTGTTGTATGGAGAAGGTCGGCTGAAAATGTAACAGAATATTGTACGAAAGGCTCACTTGTTGGGATTACAGGGCGTATTCATACGAGTAATTACGATGATGAACAAGGAAAGAGAGTATATAGAACTGAAGTTCTGATTGAGAATATTACATTTTTAGAGAGAAGGCGGGAGAGTGCATCGCAATAATATTAGAATTTTAATGATAGTTTCGGATTAATTAGGTGGAAAGAGAAAGTATGATGATGGGAAGAAATCAATAAAATTAAGCATCCGAGTAGGAGTATAAAGGGGTAACATGTTACAATACAGCTAAGAACACGCAATAAAGGAGAGTTTTTTACGTGAAGATTAAAGCAATTGAACCGACGCCAAGTCCAAATACAATGAAAGTTATTTTGAATGAAGTATTACCATCAGGAGCGCGTAATAATTATACAAATGAAAATGGAGCGAATGCGAAGTATGACTGGAAAGTTTTATTACAACAAGTTCGTGCTGTTTTCGGTGAAGAAATAGTGGAAGAAAGCGAAGAACAACAACTTTCTCATTTTGGAGAAGTGAAAGTGTTTGTTCAAATGTTCTTTACAATTCCGATGCAAGTGAAGTTAACAGATGGAACCTCAGAAGAGCGTGTTGGTTTACCTGATCGTTTTAAAGAATCAATTATGAAAGTGCAAATGTCTGCACCTAACGTTGTGAAAGAGCGTAAGTGGGTAGAGCAAAGTACACGTTACGGTAATTTTGAAGAAATCGGGAAAGAAGTAGTAGAAGAAATTATTGCTGCTTATTCAGAAGAACGGGTAAATGAAACGGTTAAAGAATTATTAGATCAAGCAGGTGCTGTTGAAGTAACGATTCAAAAGCGTGAGCCATATAAAGTAACAGAAGAGATGATGAAAGATTCTGACTGGAAAAACCGTTTTGCAGCTTTAGAACAAATGGATCCAACGGAAGAAGATATGATGGTATTGAAAATGGCATTAGATGATGAGAAAGTATCTATCCGCCGTTTAGCAACAGCTTATTTAGGTATGGTAAAAGGTGAAGGAGTATTGCCGTTATTATATAAAGCGTTATTAGATCGTTCAGTAAGCGTTCGTCGTACAGCAGGAGATTGCTTATCAGACGTAGGTGATCCAGCAGCGATGTTCGTTATGATTAAATCTCTGAAAGATTCAAGTAAATTAGTACGCTGGCGTGCAGCAATGTTCTTATTTGAACTTGGTGATGAAAGTGCAATTCCGGCACTAAAAGCAGCAGAAGATGATCCGGAGTTTGAAGTGGCGATGCAAGCACGTTTAGCTTTAGAACGTATTGAAGGCGGCGAAGAAGCAAAAGGATCAGTATGGAAGCAAATGACGGAGTCTCGTAAAGGGGAATAGTTTATGATTGTTTTCTATGATAGTTGGTGCCCGATGTGTACGGCGGTTGCAGAACGTACGAAAAGATTAGATAAAAAGGGTAAGATGAAATTTGTTTCATTTCGAGATGAAGATGTAGTTGAGAAGTATGAACTTTCTCAAGAATTACAAAGTAAGATGGAACAAAGATTGTATATTTTAAAAAATAATAAGTGGTATGACGGAATTCATAGCATTAACGTATTAGCAAAGGCCGTTCCATCTTATTGGTTTGCAGTACCTTTTATAAAACTATCTATCGTACTTGGATTTGGAAGTAAAGTATACGATTATATTGCCAACAATAGAAAACTTGTCCCAGTTGGACACTGTCGTGAAGGGGTTTGTGAAATCCCTACAAAAAAATGAAATCATCGTTATCTTTCTTTTGCACCTATTAATAGAGCGTGATATGATAAATTTGGAATGAAAGTTGAAGGAGAGATACAAGATGTCAAATGCATATGAAGAATACATGCGTCAAATGGTAATTCCAATGCGCCAAGAGTTAGTGCGTTCTGGATTTGAAGAGTTAACTACAGAAGAAGCTGTAACAGAATTTATGGAGAATGCATCAGGTACAACTTTAGTAGTTGTAAACTCTGTTTGTGGTTGTGCAGCTGGTTTAGCACGTCCATCAGCAGGTCAAGCGGTTGTACGTGCTGAAAAACAACCTGATCATCTTGTAACTGTATTTGCAGGTCAAGATAAAGATGCTACTGTAAAAATGCGTGAATACTTCGGAGAAATTCCTCCATCTTCACCATCTATGGCATTACTAAAAGGAAAAGAAGTTGTTCACTTCATTCACCGTCATGAAATTGAAGGCGCAACAATGGACGAAATTATTACAAACTTAGAACAAGCTTTCGAAAAGAATTGCTAAAGTAGGGGGAGAGTGAATCTCCCTCTTTTCTTTATATAGAGGTGAAAAAATGATAGTAACAACAGCAGGAAGAACAAATAAAGAAATGAAAGATTATGCAAACAAGGTAGCAGCAGAATTAAATCTTTCTTTCGTTAAACGTAATGACATACCAGTACATAAACTGCATGAGCAGTATGAACAAGATGTACTTGTCGTAGGGAAAAATCGATTAGCCATTTATCCAAAAGGTACGGAAGAGTCGTTTTTCTTTCATCCAAACTCAGCGATGTTTCGTGTGAAAAGGTTAATGCGCGGAGAGCACGATCCGTTTGTACAAGCTGCTAAATTAGAGAGCGGAATGACAGTATTAGATTGTACGCTCGGTATGGCATCAGATAGTATTGTAGCTAGTTATATTGTTGGTGAAAGCGGAAAAGTAACGGGACTTGAAGGCAATGAATATATGGCTTATATTATGGGAAATGGTTTAAAAACATGGTCTTCATCTGTTTCTGAAATTGATGAGGCAATGCAACGAATCGATGTGAAGCAAACGGAGCATTACTCATTTTTAAAACAATGTGAAGATAATAGTTATGATGTCGTTTACCTTGATCCAATGTTCGAAGAAACTGTCATAGAATCAGATGGAATTAAAGGATTAAAACACTTCGCTTTGTATCATGATATTACTGACGAAACAATTGCGGAAGCGAAGCGTGTGGCGAGAAAGCGTGTCGTTCTGAAAGATCATTTCCGTAGTTCTAGATTTGAAAAACATAATTTTCACGTATACAAAAGAAAAAGTGCTAAGTTTCACTTTGGTGTAATTGACCCTTGCTAATTGTTTGAAAAGATGTATAATAAGCAATAATTAATTAAATATACTGTCTGTGATGAAGAGAGTAGTCTTTTTCAGAAGGAAAGCGAGCTAGGGATGGTGTGAGCCTAGTGCAGAAGAAAAAGATGAAGCGCACTTCGGAGATGCTTCTTGAACGAATAGTAGAGTAAGCCGAGGCCCCCTGTCCTCGTTATAAACGGGAAAGTGGTTCGAAATGAACAACAAGGGTGGTACCACGGGTTAAAACTCGTCTCTTTTTTAGAGACGAGTTTTTTGTGTTTTAAAAAATAAGGAGGTTATAGTATGAATTATAAAACGCAGTTTGCGAAAAGTTTATCGAATATTTTTACGAATGAATTAACACAAAATCAAATTTTAGATTTAATCGAAACACCAAAACAAGATGAATTCGGAGATGCAGCGTTCCCATGCTTTTCACTAGCGAAGCAATATAAAAAATCACCAGCTATTATATCGAAGGAATTGGCGGAGAAATTAAATGATCCGTTCTTTACGAAAGTAGAGGCTGTTGGTCCTTATGTAAATGTATTTTTTAATCGTGAAACAGTAAGTGATGAAGTATTAAAAATAATTTTAGCGGAGAAAGAAGAGTACGGTCAAAATCACTTTGGATGTGAAAAAACGGTAGTTATCGATTATTCCTCTCCTAATATCGCGAAACCTTTTTCAATGGGGCATTTACGTTCTACAATGATTGGTAATTCGCTGAAACATATCGCCGAAAAATGTGGGTATGAAGTTGTCGGAATCAATTATATTGGCGATTGGGGCACGCAGTTTGGAAAGTTAATTACCGCATATAAAAAATGGGGAAATGAAGAGTTAGTTAAAGAGGATCCGATACGTGAGTTATTTAAGTTATATGTTCAGTTTCATGAAGAAGCAAAAGAGAACAAAGAACTAGAAGAAGAAGGACGATCATGGTTTAAAAAACTAGAAGAAGGAAATGAAGAAGCAGTCGAACTTTGGAATTGGTTCCGTTATGAGTCTTTAAAAGAATTTTCTCGTATTTATGAACTTCTCGGTGTGGAATTTACAAACTTTCAAGGAGAAGCTTTCTATAACGATAAAATGGAAGACTTTATTGGGATTTTAGAAGAGCACGATTTACTTGAAGAATCAGAAGGCGCATTAGTCGTTAATTTAGAAAAAGAAGGTATGCCGCCATGCTTAATTAGAAAATCAGATGGTGCAACTATTTACGCAACACGTGATTTAACGGCGGCTTTATATCGCCAAAACACATATGGATTTGATAAAGCACTTTATGTAGTTGGACCAGAACAAAGTTTACATTTTAATCAATTTTTCACTGTATTAAAAAAGCTAGGCTATACTTGGGTTGATGGAATGGAACATGTACCGTTCGGGTTCATATTAAAAGATGGTAAGAAAATGTCGACACGTAAGGGCAGAATTATTTTATTAGAAGAAGTGTTAGAAGAAGCTGTTGCGCTTGCGGAACAAAATATTGAAGAGAAAAATCCGAATTTAAAACAAAAAGAAGACGTGGCAAAACAAGTCGGTGTTGGAGCGGTTATCTTCCACGATTTAAAAAATGAGCGTATGCATAATATCGAATTCTCATTAGAAAATATGTTGAAATTTGAAGGAGAAACAGGACCATATGTACAGTACACACATGCGCGTGCTTGTTCAATTTTAAGAAAAGAAAGTGTAGAATTTGAAACTTGTACGTTTGCATTAAAAGATGATTATAGCTGGAGTGTCGTAAAATTACTTAATAAATTCCCGCAAGTAATTGAAGCGGCCTTCAACAAAAATGAGCCATCTACTATTTCAAAATACGTATTAGATGTAGCACAAGCGTTCAATAAATATTATGGAAATGTTCGTATATTAGAAGAGAACGAAGAGAAAGAGAGTAGACTCGCATTAGCTTACGCTGTGACGGTTGTATTAAAAGAGGGATTACGTTTACTTGGGGTAGGGGCACCTGAGGAGATGTAAATATGAAAAGAATTATTATGAACTTAGTAATAAACTGACAAACCGGGTCTAGTATGAACCTGGTTTGATTTTTTATTGGATATATAATTTTTTTGCAAAATCAATTAAAATCTATTTAGAGAGGGTGATTCATATTGATTCGAACTTTTATTTTACAAATTCCTTGTCATAGAAGATCGGAAAGAAGTTTCCTTAAACTACAAAAATACATACCTTTATGTGCGCGTTGTACAGGCATGCTTATCGGTATTTTAATGTTTCCAATTTATTTTTATATGACACCTTCGTTTCTACTTGCAATAATACTATCATTTTCCGCTCAAATTCCGTTACTTATTGATGGATTCACCCAAAAATGGAAATGGAGAAGCAGCACAAATTTACTAAGAGTAACGACCGGTTTATTAAGCGGTAATGGTATGGGGCTATTTATTGCCTCTAGCATTATATGGATAACATCTAAAAGCATATATTAATGGAAGGAGAACTTTACATGTTTTGAATTTACTCAGTTCTAATTCTTATTTCAGGAGGAAGCGGGATTAGTTTTCTCATTCATGAAAGAAATATAGAAGCAGTAATTGCTTTTGTTATTTGTACAATATTTATTGTGTTACTCTATTTTCACCTAAAAAGAAATGACGAACATAGAAACTGTGATTGCAGTACATTAGCTTGTACTGATTATACTGATTGTAATTGTTAAATTATGTGAGTGGGAAAGTTAGTGTATCGTTTAAGGTATACTAGCTTTTTTTATTAGAAGTGTAGGAATGTGACTATTAAATGGAGAACTTTAGTTTTGTATATCAAAGGAGGTGTTGGACCTGGAAGAGTATGATTGGAATAGTAAGCTAGCATATTTAAGAAATACGAGAGATTTATATTATAACGATGATTATTTAAGTTTTTTAGTCAATTCAGTTTGGAAGATTACTGATCCTATACATATTGTTGATTATGGTTGTGGATATGGTTATTTAGGTTTAATTTTGTTGCCTTTACTTCCAATTGGATCAAAGTATACAGGGATTGATAGGGGAGAAACATTAATAGCTGAAGCGAGAGAGTTGTTTCGTGCACTCCCATATGAAACAGAATTTATTGAGGGGGATGCGACAGAAATTGAATTGAAAAATAAATATGATATAGCTGTCAGTCATGCTTTCTTATTACATATGAGTTCCCCAAAAACGATGCTAGAGAAGATGATACATTCAATTAAACAAGGTGGTAAAATAATCTGTTTTGAACCACATTGGATGTCAAATATGTCTTCATACGTATTAGATGGAGAGAATCAATCGGAAATTATCCAGCTAGGTGTTTTGCAGAGATTATTTGAAAGAGATACACAGAGAAACGGTAAAGATGGAAATATCGGTATGAAAATACCTATGTATTTAAGTGAATTGGGTGTTAAAAATATTGAATGTAGAGTAAGTGATAAAGTGAATTTTTTAGATTCTAATTTAAATCAAAATGATAAGCAAGGATTATATAATTCTCTAAAAGAAGAGGGGATTGCAGGCAATCCGGGTGATAAACAGCAATTTATAGAACGTTTAATGAGTCGGGGATTAACATTTGCTGAAGCGCTCGCTCAATATGAAGCAGAACTACGATTTTTTGAAGTGTTTCATATACATGCATCTTTAGTTTATGCTCCGAATATGAAAATTACATTTGGTGAAATAAAATGTTAAATTGTAGTGATGTAATTCGAATTGCTACTTTCAATATATGGAATCACGAGAGTTTTTGGTTTGAGAGATTAGAAGCCATTTGTGAGGAGGTTCGCAATATTTCCCCGCATATTCTTGCTCTACAGGAAGTGGGAAGTTGTGCTAAGTATGAATTGAAGAAAAATGTTGCGCAGTATATAGCGGATCAATCTGGATATCCGGTCTGTGTATTTAAAGAGTATCCAGATTCTCCAGATGAAGGCTTAGCTTTTTTAAGTAAAGTTCCTATTTTAGCTGAAGAAGCTATTTGGGAAACAGATATAGAGGAATCGAATTATTGTGCCATTCGAATTATGTTAAAATATAAAGAGTATAAGCTCGGGATAACGAATGTTCATTTAAATTGGAAATCTAGTAAGGTAAGAAAAGAGCAATTGGATACGGTGAATAATTGGATTAAAAACAGAGGTAGTGGCTACGAATTATTATGTGGTGATTTTAATGATGAACCACATTCAGGGGTGCATCAATACTTAATAAGTAATCAATGGATAGACGTGGCTCAGCTTAAAGAAAATCAAGATAACATTCTTGCTCAGCCAACTTTAGATTATGGAAAGAATACAAATTTAATAGGGGATGAAAAGCAAGAAGAACGATATGATTGGATTTTGATACAAGAGAAGGATTCGTTTGAATCTCTAAATATAGAAAATGTATCTGTATTTGGAGATTTAGCATTAACTTCATCACACGTATTTCCAAGTGATCATTACGGTGTTTTTTTAGATTTAAAATTTGATAAGTGAAATAAAAGATAGGATGATTGTCATTTTTTTAGGTAAATCGATATATCTTATCAAATCGTTGATCTATTGTAAGTTACAATAGATATTCAGGAAATCGTTAATATAATTTCATCCACTGAATGAAGCCTCAAAAAAGAAGATAAAACCCATCTTCGAATAATATATGTTATTTCATCAAATTAAACAAAATAACGAGAAAAAGTATCGTTTTTAAGATATTTAGTTATAAACTTGAATAATATTAAATAATATCGTTCATTATATGAGGTTTTAGTTGAATGCATACTATATGATGTGTAAAATCTAAGCAAGTAGGTTAGAATACTGCTTGCAAATGGCAGTATAAATAATAATTTGAGGTGAATGCATGCTAGATTTTAAGCAATTAGAGATTTGTTTGAAAGAAAAGAGATTCCTAGATGGATTACATGAGATAAATAATGAAATTGCGCATATAAAAGAAACGAATAAGTTATCATACGTGAAGAACTGGCTTTCTAACGTCTCGTCACCTAAGGAGTTTGATACATTAATTCGTCTTGCTGATGAAGGTTTGATGCATCAATATAGCTCCTTTTTAATTCGTTATACTTATAAAAAATTCCCAAATATGAGAACGCTCTCTTTATATTGTGATGAATTAATTGATGAGCGTAAAATCCTTGATGCTGAACAATTGTTAAAAGATTCTTTGGAAAAGGTAAATGAAGAGGAAACTGATGCGGATGTTTTAACGAAAACATACTTTACGTTAGTTAGATGTTTGCTAGATATGAAGCGAAATGAAGAGGCCTATGCCTATATGCAAAAAGCGGAAAAGCATAGTACGCGTGCAGTTTTTGATAAATGGGGTTACTTATATATACAGACTGGTGAGTGGGAGAAGGCAGAGGAACAACTTTTATCCGGTCAGCAGCATAAAGATTGTGAAGAGTTAGCTACGTACTTATTGGCGCAATTATATGCATATAAAGGTGAACAGCAGCGAGCGTTACAACTCATTAATGATGCGATTGCAAAGTTCCCTCAAGTACCATATTTCTATTTTGAAAAAGTAAAATATTTATTAGATTTAGAGCGCTATGAAGAAATGTTAGCGGTAATAGATAAAATCAATCATATGCTTCCGCATCATGCATATACAACTTATTTTATACATTTACGTGCAGAAGCATTTTATAAAATGAATAATATTCACGATTTGCAAGCACTATTGAAAAGTGAAAAGAGTTTAAAAAATTCTCTATATCATCATATAGAAAAAAATCCTGATGGAAAAAAGGTTCGTTTACCGATAGTTCCGGTTGTACAAAAGGATAACTATTGCGTTCCGACAAGTTTGGAAATGATGTTAGGGGTATGGGGAGAAAAACGTACGCAAGATGAAATTGCACAACATATTTTTGATGTAACAGGTTCTAAGTTTTCAGATACAGTTACATATATAGAAGAGCAAGGTTACGAATATCGTTATTTTCAAGGGAATGAGGAAAATTATAAGAGATTACTCAATCAAGGTATTCCCGTTTTATTAAGTATAGATATTGAGCACGCTTCCCATGTACAAGTGCTTTCTGGTTATGACGATGTACTGCAAGCTTTTTATATTCAAGATCCGAATTTCTTGGAACCGATTCTTGTGGAATATGATAAGTTGCAAGAAAAATATCGTTATACAGATTGTTTAGCTATTACGTTTATACCAAAAGATAGAATGGAACAACTTTCATTTTTAAATGAGAAAGAACACACTTATTATAAAACAATCTTTTCTCTTACAGATCATTTAGGTGAGCAAGATAAAGAGGGAATTGAAAAGTTAGTACTATTTTTAAAAGAAACAAGTGAAAACCCAAACACTTGGTTATATACGATTAAACATTTAGATGCTGAAGTAGATAAAGATTTTATTCAGTTTTGTATAGAAAAATTAATGAAAAAGTTTCCGAGCTCTGACTTTGTGAAATTGCATAGTGCACAGTGTTTTATTCGTCTGCAGGATATGGAAAAAACAGGACAGATGCTTCAAAGTGTGGAGAAGAAAAGCAATCAAGCGTTGTATCATTTTATAAATGGACGTTATTCTTTTGAGCAAGATAATTATGAAGAATCGATTGCTAGTTTTCGTTCATCATTACAATTGGATGCAGATCAACCAGTTGCGTGGAGTTTCTTAGCATTATCATACATGTATATGGATCAATCCGAAAAGGGGCTAGAGTATTCTCTAACAGCTATAGAACGTAGTCCAGAAAGGTTTACACTTGTAAATCACGGTTTAATTTTAATAGATTTAGAACGATATGAAGAAGCATATGGATTCTTTAATGATTTATTAAAAGAATATAAATATGAAGCGCACATATGGTATGAACGTGCAAGATGTGCTCAGTATTTAGGGAAAGTGTATTTGGCGGTAAAAGGACTTAAAGTGGCGATTCAATTAGATAAAACAGCAGCCTATTTATATACGAAGCTTTCGGAAATCTATGAATCGGATTTGGATGATGAGAAAAATACGAAGGAAATTTTATTACAAGGAATTCAAAATTGTGAAGATCAGGCGTCTTTATATGTTCGTTTAGGAGATTTTCATTTTCAAAATGATGAACTTGAAGAAGCGGAAACTATATATAAGCGTTCTTTAGAAGAAAATAATGAAGATGTATATTCTCATTTCGGTTTAATTCAAGTTTATATGGCAAAGGAACAATATAAGGATGCAAAAAACTATATTGTCAGTATTAATAAGCAATTTGAAGACAATCAAGATTTCCTTATGAATGCTGGTATGGTGTTATGGGATGCTGAAATGGCATTAGGTGAGGATGAAAAAGAGTTAAAACTTGCACTTTCTAAATTAGAGAACGGTATACGAAGCGTATACGCTAATATAGCGAGCGTGTTGGATGAGTATGTAAATCGAATAAAAGACACAGCTTTTGTGCAACGAGGCATAGCATTTTTAAGAACGTTAGAAAAAGAAAAAGAGGATGTAATTGAATACGGTTGTTACGCAGGTGTTTTATATGAATCTATTGGACAGTATGATCAGGCGATAAAACGGTATAATGATGCACTTAAGAAAAAACAAGATTCATTGCCGTATTTCCGTATCGGTGAAACATTCATGGCGTTAGGGCAATTTCAAGAAGCAAAGCATGCGTATGAAACATGTTTAGAAAGGGATAAGAACTTCTTAGGTGTACATTTGCAGCTTGCTGAAATATACGAAAAAGAAGAGAATCGTTCCAAAGAACAAAAGCATATGGTCCAGGCGATGAAAGAAGAACCAATGCATATAAATATGGAATATTTAGCGCAGCTTTCAGTAGAAATGAATCTTCAGGAAGAATTGCTAGTTGAACTAGAAAAATTGGAGGAAGAAGTTCCTGAAACATGGCGTTTAGATGCGATTGCATACGTGTTTGGCGCGATGAATGACATAGATAAAGAAAAAGAATATATCGAATGCGCAATGAAAATAGATGAAGCGCATGTGGAAGTACTATATCATTATGCGAAATTGCTAGTTAAAAAGCAGAGTGCAGAAGCAATCGAAGTTGCGCTGAAAGTAATGCATAAAGATTTGGAAAGTGAACGTATTTTTGGTGTGTACGTAAAAGCAATGGAACAACATAAAAAATTATCCCAGATACGAGACGTACTTCATACGCTAAAGGTGAAAAAAGCAGAAAGAAGTACAGCGTTTATGTATGCAGCTACAGCGGTTGCCGAAAGATTAGTAGAAAGACAGCAAAATGAGCAACCGAAAAAATCTATATTTACAAGAGCATTTTATCGCATGAAAAATCGTGCGAAGGAAATTTCAATGATTACAGTTGTTATCGATTTATTTGAAATCTCCTTAAAGTTAAATCCGAAAAATAGTATGGCAGCGCAGCGTTTCGCAATATTTTATGAGAATGCGGCGATGAATGAAGAAGCTATAGAGGTTTTACAAACATCGTTAGAAAATAAGTGGGATTATGATGTAGCGAAGCAACTTGTAAATCTTTTCATTGAGTGTGAAGAAGAAGATATGTTACGAGATGCTTTTGAATTAACGAAACAAATGGTTCGCGAGCTACCGGATGATTATGATACACTTCTTCTACAAGCGAATGTATTATGTAAGCTAGGCGAAGAAAGAAAAGCCGAAAAAATTCACTTGCAATTAATTGAGAAAACGCCATTTGTAAGTAGAGGATTCCTTGCTTTAGCAGAAATATATCAAAGTCAAGAGAGAATTGAGGACTCGATTCAGTTATTAGAAGACGCTTCTGTACATCATCCAAATGAAATAGCAATTCTTCTTGCTTTAGCATCTTCGTATCATAGAGCTGGGCAAACGACAAAGGCAGAAAAAATAACAAGTGAAATATTAGCAATTGATGCTACTGACTTGCTAGCAAGATACGATCATGCTTGTTATTTAACATCATTAAACAGAAATGAAGAGGCAAGAGATGAACTTGAAATTGTGCTTCGTGAAGATGAAACAGGATTTTTCGCTGAACTTGCAGAGGAAGATGAAGATTTAGCAGGATTGCGAGAATTTGAAAAGTGATTGTATAAGAATAGAGAAAAAGGGTATAAATAAAAATATATTTCGAATTAGTTGACAATTAATTGTTTAATGGCATAAAATAACTTTTAATAAAGTATACAAATCTGAAGACGAGAAAGAGTAAAATAGTGAGCTGTTCTCCAGAGAGCCGGTGTATTGCTGAAAGCCGGTGTGCAGACGTTATTTGAAAATCATCTCCGAGGAGCCGTGGCTGAATAAAGTAAGCTCGGACGGATGTCTACCGTTACAAAGAACGCGTATATTAGTACGTTGCTAAGTGCTATTAGTGAAAAGCTAATAGAATTAGGGTGGTAACGCGGGTAAACCCGTCCCTACTTCATAGGGGCGGGTTTTTTGTGTGCTTTTAAAACATTCAAAGGAGTGATTGTACATGAAGAAAGTAGATGTAAAAGAGTCAGCTGTAGGGAGAGAAACACGTATTCGTAAGCAGTGGAACGAACAGGGCATTTTTGAACAATCAATTCAGAATAGAGAAGGCGCACAATCGTTTGTGTTTTATGAAGGACCACCAACGGCGAACGGTTTACCACACGTCGGCCATGCACTTGGTCGGGCAATTAAAGATTTAGTAGCAAGATATAAAACGATGGCTGGATATAAAGTGTTAAGAAAAGCTGGCTGGGATACACATGGATTACCTGTAGAATTAGGCGTTGAAAAACAACTTGGTATTTCAGGTAAGCATGAGATTGAAGAGTACGGCATTGAGCCATTTATTCAAAAGTGTAAAGAGAGTGTATTCACATATGAGAAGCAGTGGCGTGAATTTACGGAGAGCATTGGATATTGGGTAGATATGGATGATCCATACGTTACTCTAGAGAATCCATATATCGAAAGTGTATGGAATATTTTAGGGACGATTCATGAAAAAGGCTTGTTATATAAAGGGCATAGAGTTTCACCGTACTGTCCAAGCTGTCAAACATCGCTTAGTTCACATGAAGTTGCACAAGGATATAAAACAGTGAAAGATTTAAGCGCAACGGTTAAGTTTAAAGTAAAAGATAGTGAAAATGAATATTTCCTTGGATGGACGACAACGCCGTGGACACTTCCAGCGAATGTTGCACTTGCCGTACATCCAAATATGGAATACGTTAAAGCGAAACAAGAAGGGTATGTATACATTGTTGCGAAAGAGCGTGTACAAGAAGTACTAAAAGAAAACTATGAAGTATTATCCGTTCATAAAGGCGAAGAATTAGTAAACACATCTTATACAGCACCGTTTCCGATGAAGGAAGTTACAAATGGGTACCACGTAATTGCAGCAGATTTTGTAACTGCAGATAGTGGTACAGGACTCGTTCATATCGCTCCAGCATATGGGGAGGACGATTATAAAGTCGTTCAAAGTGAAGGATTGTCGTTCTTACATGTTGTAGATGAGAAAGGTGAGTATACGGATGCAGTACCATTTCTTAAAGGTAAGTTTGTAAAAGAATGTGACGTTGATATCGTTCGTTATTTAGCTAAAGAAGGTTTGCTATATCATAAAGAAAAATATGAACATAGCTATCCGCATTGCTGGCGCTGTGATTCACCATTACTTTATTATGCAGGAGAAAGCTGGTTAATCCGAACAACTGAGATTAAAGAAACATTTTTACGAAATAATGATTCTGTTAAGTGGTATCCAGACCATATGAAGCATGGACGGTTTGGTAAGTTTTTAGAAAACATGGTGGACTGGAATATTAGCCGGAATAGATATTGGGGAACACCGTTAAACGTATGGGAATGTGAAAGCTGCGATCATCAATTCTCACCGAAAAGCATCGCCGAATTAAGAAAGCATAGTACGAAAGAAACACCTGAAGATTTAGAATTGCATAAGCCGTATGTAGATGAAGTGCAAGTTTGCTGCGAAAAATGCGGAAGTACAATGAATCGTACACCAGAAGTAATCGATGTTTGGTTTGATAGTGGTTCCATGCCGTTTGCACAATATCATTATCCATTTGAAAATAAAGAGTTATTTGAAGAACAGTTTCCAGCAGATGTAATTGCAGAGGGAATTGATCAAACACGCGGCTGGTTTTATAGTTTATTAGCAGTATCAGCACTATATACAGGAAAAGTACCTTATAAACGAGTGTTATCACTAGGGCATGTTCTAGACGAGGAAGGACAGAAAATGTCTAAAAGTAAAGGAAATGCACTAGATCCAGTTGATTTAGTAAATCAGTTTGGTGCAGATGCTTTAAGATGGGCTCTACTTGTTGACAGTGCTCCGTGGAATGCGAAGCGTTTTTCTGAAAGAACAGTACTGGAAGCAAAATCTAAATTTGTAGATACGTTAGTCAATGTATATAGCTTCTACGTTTTATATGCAAATTTAGATGAGTATAATCCGAATGAAACCTATGATGTGAAGCGAACGAAATTGGATGAATGGGTATTATCAAGATTGCATAGCACAACGAAAAAAGTGAGAACAGCACTTGATGATTATCAATTTACGAATGCAGCTCGTGAAATCGCGGCGCTTGTAGATGAAGTGAGTAACTGGTACGTAAGACGATCACGTAATCGTTTCTGGGAATCTGGTATGAATCCTGAAAAAGCAGCTGCGTATGAAACGCTTCATGAAGTGCTTGTAACAATTAGTAAATTAATCGCACCATTTACACCGTTTGTAGCTGAGGATATTCATCTGAATTTAGAAGGAAGCAGCGTTCATTTAGCAGATTATCCGGTTGTAAACGAATCACTTATCCAGCCTGAGTTAGAAGCAGAAATGGATGCTGTTTTACAAGTTGTTGAACTTGGAAGAAGTAATCGTAATCAACATTCATTAAAAGTAAAACAGCCGTTAGCAGAACTTGTATTACTAGCGCATAATGAAAATGATATGGATTGGGAATCTTATCGTGATATCATCATGGATGAGCTAAATGTAAAAGCGTTCCATGTTGAACTCGATGAAACGAAATATACGTCCTATCAATTAAAGCTGAATTTTAAAACGGCTGGGCCGAAGTTTGGTAAAAGTGTGAATGCAGTAAATGGCTGGCTAAAACAATTATCAAAAGAAGAAGTACAACACTTTGTATCTACAGAAAGAGCAGTTTACGAAGTAGCACCAAGAGAAGAAGTAGTTGTAACAGCTGAAGATGTATTAGTAGAGAAAGTTGCGAAATCAGGATTTTCAAATACGACTAACGGTCAATATACGGTAATGTTAGATACGAATGTAACGGAAGAATTGTTACAAGAAGGAGTAGCACGTGAATTTATTCGTGCAGTTCAAGAATATCGTAAGCAGTTGAATTTACCAGTTAATTTACGAGTGGATGTAATTCTTGATACAGAAGCAGAACTACAGCAAACGTTAACGAATCATAAAGATTTATTGGAAGAAAACTTACTCGTCAAGCAATTTACATTTGGTCACTTAACGAATGAGGACGATGAACTTTCTTTAGGTGAGACAAAAATCCGAATTAAATTAAACGCGGCTAATTAAAGAAAAAAGGAAGTTGGAATCATTCCAACTTCCTTTTTTGTATGAAGATAAATTAATCAGTTATTTTCCGCATAATCCATTCGATAGGTCCTCTAGAAAAGTTCCTTCGCCATAATACGCTAAATAAAATACTGAAAATGAAAAATGCAGTAGCAAATAATAAAACGAAAAGTAGTGTTTGATGTTCCATACGATTTAATACAATCAATGCGCCAATACCGATAAATACATGACTTACATAATGCGTTAATGTTAATTGTCCTGTTTGTATAATGGAAGTAACAAACCAATTATTTTCATATTTTTCAGCAATGTAGAGGCAAATTATTAATATAGCAATAGCAGATCCTGTAGCGGATGCGACGTATAATATATTGGGCAAAATGGGTCCTGTGTTAAACAAAAATGTAGAGGCTGCTTCACCAATGTATGGGATAAAAAGGTGTGTTAACCCTTTTGATAATAGCTCTATAATTACGGTTACTGTTAAACCCAGTAAGAACAACCAATGTCTAATTTTCCTATTATGAAGATCTAACCTGCCAATTATCATACCGATTAAGAAGAAAGAAAACCATGGGAAAATAGGGTGATAGCCATTAAAAAATAAGTTGCGAAGAAAACCTGTTAAGGTCCAAAAGTCTATATAGTTTATAAATGGGATTGTGCCTCCCCATCCTTCGAAGGCGTTGAAAGTAAGTTGGAGATATTGTGCAGCAATTAAAATAATGATAGAAAGCCATATTAGTATAGTTCTTCGTACAGTAATTAGTAATGCAGCGATGAAAAGGTAAACGCCGTAGTAGTGTAAAATATCACCCGTCCATTCCATTACATACAATAATAATCCTAAAATAAATAAGAATAGTGATCGTTTCCAAATCAATATTCGGCTGGTATTGATTTTTATTTTCTCTTGGCTAGCAACAGATGATTTAGTCATTAAAGTTATGCCAATCCCAGCAAGTATAACAAACAAGGCAGAAGCTCTACCTTCAAAAAGCGTCATAAAGGTTTTTAACAGAGGAGGCCCATTTCCTTCCGCCCCTGTTATCACCATGAAATTAACTAGTAACATTCCAAACATTGCCCACGCTCTAGCAAAATCTAAGCCGAAAATTCGTTTTTTAGTTTTCATACGAATCACTTCTTTCGAATATGCTGTGGACAGCTTCAATCCATATTTGTTTATAATTCATATTTACATCAAACATCATGAAGTTTCCGATATTATCAAGTACTAATGCTAACATATGAGCTTTTGAAACTAGATTTTTATTTTGAATGAGTTGAAGTTCATTTGCTTTTGTTAGGAGTGATTCAAATCCGTTTAAATATTCTGTTTGTACAGTTAGTAATCGATCTTTGTACATATCGTTTCTTGAAGAAAGTAATACATATTCTTGTAATACACGATTAAAATAAGGATCTTTCTGTTGTTCGTTTATCATTTTAAAGCCAATTTCAACACATTTCTCAATGAAATTCTCTTTCGTAAACTCTTCTGTATGAAAGAATGAGGAGAACTGCATCGCTGCACATAATTCATTAAAAATACTTTCAATTAATGCATCTTTAGATTTAAAGTAATAATAAATAGATGGCTTGGCAATACCAACTTCTTCAGCAATCATTGTGTAGGTCGTTTTGGCAATGCCGTGTCCGGCAAATAGTCGATAACTTGCTTCGACTATGGAAGAGAGTGTTTCTTCACTTTTGCTCATGATAAGTCCTCCTAATAAAAAAGTTACATAAATCGTATCATTCATTAATATTATTTTCAACCTATCGTTAGGTAAAAAATAACTTATTTTTTTACACATTACTTTAAAAAGCATAATGTAAAGAAATTTACAAAAGAAATATATTTCTACAGTATTTTTCTCGTTTTACACATAAATATTGAGAAAATTTCACTTACCCAAAATGTAAAGGTAATAGAATTGTTTGTATAGAATTACTCGTAGATTCAATTTATCTCGTTACTTGTGGACAGTAATAGCTTTATAGGAATGGGGTAAAGGATTCAATTTATTAGGGGGAGTGGTTTTATGTTAAACAAAAAAATGGTGGCAATGGCAATGACTGTGCCATTAGTAATGGGGACGATTTCTACGGTTTCGGCATTGGAAAAACAACAGCAAGTAAAGCTAGAAGCTTATTCACCACAGAAAAAAGCAATTGAATATTTAAAAGGACATGCTACGGAATATGGATTGAAGGCAGACCTTTCAGACTTGCAATATATTTCTACAACAGAAACATCAGTAGCTTCATATGTTAGGTTCCAACAAGTGGTCAATGGTGCGCCTGTATTTTCAAAACAAATTACAGTTACTCTTAACGGAGAGGGAAAAGGCTTACTTGCGGTTTCTGATTATCAGCCTGTTACAGGTGTGAAGGAAGTTACGAAAAAAATTAGTGAAAAAGATGCAGAACAAAAATCGATGGCGTATGTTGGAGGAGAAAGTGAGCAAAACTTATGGGCTCCTACAGAAAAAGAATTCGGATATATTGTTGAAGAGGGAGTCGCTATTCCTGTATATAAAGTGGTAGTCCATTCTAATAATCCATTCGGTGCATGGGAAACATTCATTGATGCGGAAAATGGAAAGTTAATTAAAAAAGTTGATATAAACCGAAAAGCAGAAGGAACAGGAAAAGTATTTTTACCTAACCCTGTCGTATCTAGTGGAAGTTTAGCAGGGTTAAAAGATAATAATGATGCAGATTCAACAGCATTAACGAATCAATTGAAAACTGTTACGTTAAAAGGTTTAGATGGTACAGGATTTTTAATTGGTGAGTATGTTACGATTTCTTCAAAAGCGAAGACGAAATCTACAAACTTACAATTTAACTATACACGTGCAAATGATAGTTTTGAAGATGTTATGTCATATTATCATATTGATACATTACAGCGTTACATTCAAGGATTAGGCTTTCAAAATATTAATAAACGTTCGATTAAAGTGAATGTAAATGGTACAACTGACGATAATTCATTCTATTCTCCATCAACGAAAGCTTTAACCTTCGGTACTGGCGGAGTAGATGATGCAGAAGATGCTGGCATTATTGCGCATGAATATGGTCATTCTATTCAAGATAATCAAGTGCCAGGCTTCGGAAGTTCACCAGAAGGTGGAGCGATGGGAGAAGGATTTGGAGATTTCTTAGGTGCTACTTATGAAGATGCAGTTTCGACAACAGGATACGGGAAAGCATGCATTGGAGAATGGGATGCGGCTGCTTATTCTAGTTCAGATCCGACGTGCTTACGCCGATTAGATACGAATAAAGTATACCCGAAAGATATAACGAATGAAGTGCATAATGATGGGGAAATTTGGGCTCAAGGTCAATACGAAATGGCGCAATCTTTTGGACGTGATGTAGCAACAAAAATTATTTTACAATCACATTGGTCATTAACGCCAAATGCGAAATTCCGTGATGGAGCGAAAGCAATTAAGCAAGCGGATGCTCTTTTATACGGCGGACAACACGCGACTGAAATTGATCGCATTTGGGCAGCGAGAGGGATTAGTACGAATTAATATAAAAAGTCGTGGCTTTTATAAGCCACGACTTTTTTATTTGCTTAAGAACTGGTACTAGAAAATTTATTGGTAGCGGTAATAATGTACATATACCGATAAGTTCACTTTACTGCTTCTTTAAAAACAAAATGCTCTTTAAATTTTCTAGATTCAACTTTTTGACCGTTTCTCATGGAGCGGAAAGGATGTTCTTGCCACGTAATGATCACGTCAACCTTATCCGCTTTTGTAGAAACTGGAAAATTAGCGTGTTCAAATCCAGTTTTACCGCCCGCTAGACGACTTTCTTTTAGGGAAAAGAGTTCATATTTTGTTTTCGTATTTGGTTCATTCCGAAAAACTTCAACTTGTACATTATACACTTCACTTTTCCCAAGATTTTTTACAGAGAAATGATATGTTTGAAATACACCTTTTTTTGGTTGTAACAATTTTTCACTCGTTCTTTTTACTTCATCAATATTTACTTGCCATTGATCAGAATTTTGAGAGATTGGTAAAGATTTTGGTGAATAGGCATATGCTTCATTAACTACAACTAAGCATAATAATAGGAGAAAGAAACTAATTGTTTTTTTCATATGTACACCTCCGATAAAACTTTAATAATAATATGCGTGGGAAACGTGTAACTTATGTAATAAAATGAAAAAAACAAGTTCGATTGAAAGAATTTGAGAAGGATAAAACATTTCTAAGCTGTCAAATGATAATTATATAGAGTTCAATGTTCATGTTACATATCTTTAGAAGGGGCCTGTTTAGTGAGAAATCGCAATATTTTTCTAAAAGGGCTTGCGTTTTATAAAATAAAAAGATAGAATACTCTGTAAATACAAAAAGTGATGATTAGGAAAAGTACATGATGCAAGGGTCTACAGAGAGCAATCGATTGCTGGGAAGATTGCGATACCGCATGATGGAAAGACACCTGTGAGTGTTGCTTTGAACGTGATAATTAGTAAAAGCAAACGGTACCTACCGTTATCAGGGCTAAGATGGTCATTATGACAATTTGGGTGGTACCGCGGAAAAATCCGTCCCTATTTATAGGGGCGGATTTTTGTATTCTTTGAAAGGAGGTGAGTGACCGTGGATGACGACGATGACAACAATAATGTAAATAAAAATAAAACTATTGGAGGGAAATGTAATGGATCAAATAATGAAGCGTTCACTCACACGAGAATGTACGGAACATGGCGGGAAGGTTGTATTACTACAAGGATGGGTAAAAAAGATTCGTCATCTAGGGAATGTTAGTTTTTTATTATTAAGAGACCGAACGGGAGTTATTCAATGTGTATTAGAAAACAAGTTAGCCGGATACAAAGTTGATGTTGAAAGTGTGGTCCAAATAATTGGAGAAATAGTAGAGACACCGAAAACAGAATTAGGTGTTGAAATACTTGCACATGAAGTGAAAGTACTAAATGGAGCAGAATCACTCCCATTTGAAATAAATAAAAAAAAGTTACAAGTTGGCCTAGATCAATTATTGAATGAGCGAGTATTATCGTTAAGACATGAGCGAATCGCGGCGATATTTAAAGTGAAATCTATACTCGTTCAGAGCTTTAGTGAATTTCTGATAGAGAACGATTTCACACGTATATTTACTCCGAAAATTGTTTCGCAGGGGGCAGAAGGAGGCGCGAATGTTTTTAAACTTCCATATTTCCAAAAAGAAGCGTATTTAGCTCAATCACCACAGTTTTATAAACAAATGATGGTAGCCGGAGGACTCGAACGTGTTTTTGAAATTGCTCCTGTGTACCGGGCTGAACATCATAACTCTTCAAGACATTTAAATGAATATATATCGTTAGATGTAGAACTTGGATTTATTCATGATTTTCATGAAGTAATGCAATTAGAAACGGATGTTTTACGATATATGTTTCAACAAGTAGTAAAAAACTGTGAAAAAGAATTACAACTACTACAAATAGAAGTACCTGTCATTACAGAAATTCCTAAAATCACATTGGCAGAAGCGCAAGAAATTTTGAAAATGAAGTATCGGAAAGAATCTCCTGAAGGGGATTTAGATACAGAAGGTGAAAAGTTACTAGGGAAATATGTGAAAGAAACATATAATAGTGAATTTGTATTCATTACACATTATCCGAAAGAAGCGAGACCGATGTATACGATACTGAATAAAGAAAATCCAACTATTACTGATTCATTCGATTTATTATATAAAGGATTAGAAATTACATCAGGTGCACAGCGAATTCATAACTATGATATGTTACTTGCTTCTTTTAAAGAAAAAGGATTACATCCAGAGAAATTTCAATCTTATTTAAATACATTCCGATACGGTTGTCCACCACATGGTGGTTTTGGGATAGGATTAGAAAGGGTTGTATATAAACTTTTAGAGTTAACAAATGTCCGAGAGGCGAGTGCTTTTCCGAGAGATTGTACACGTCTTATACCATAAAAAAGCATCTTCGCGATTATTGCGAAGATGCTTTTTTACTGTTCTTTCATTTTTACATTGAAAGTTTATAAAAATCCTTTTCGACAAAAAAATAATATATCCCTTGACAGTTATAAATATAACCGATATACTTCATATTAATTTCAAAAGAAAATATATTCTAAATATTAAAATGTGTTGAATAGGAGTAGTAAGGTCATGTATTTGTGCAGAGAGCTATGGGTTGGTGCGACATAGTCAAATGACATCCTGAACTCGCCTAGGAGCAGTAAGGTGGAACGGAATCACATTCTTAGTAAATCTTAACGGTTAACCTTCGATATTAGGTTTGTAATCAAACGATTACTACTAAGGTGGATTCATAATGGAATCAATAAGGGTGGTACCGCGTTAAGTAAATGGCTTAGCGTCTCTTTATATAGAGACGTTGGGCCATTTTTTTATTTTATAGAAAAAGAAATGGAGGTTTTATTCAGATTGATCAATAATATTTATTTATTAATATAAAATGATTTTAACAGGAGGAAAATAGGATGAAACAGACGGAGCAATGGACTTCGAAATTAGGTTTTATAATGGCAGCAGCAGGATCAGCAATTGGACTTGGCGCAATATGGAAATTTCCTTATATCGCTGGGAAGAGCGGGGGAGGAGCATTCTTTTTAATTTTTATATTATTTACTGTATTAATTGGATTACCGTTACTTATAGCTGAATTTATGATTGGACGCAGTACACAGAAACAAGCAGTTGGAGCATTTAAAAGTATCGCACCAAATACAGGATGGCACTGGATTGGACGTCTTGGCGTTGGAACTTGTTTTATATTACTTTCATTTTATAGCGTTGTAGGTGGATGGGTTTTAATATATTTTTTCAGGGGAGTAACAGGACAGCTTATTACTCCGGGACAAAATTACGGTTCGTTATTTACTGAAACAATTGGAAATCCGCTTTGGGCTATTACTGGACATTTCGCTTTTATGTTCATTACGATATGGGTTGTATCAAAAGGTGTACAAAATGGAATTGAAAAAGCAAGTAAATATATGCTACCAGCATTGTTCGTTTTATTTGTCGCTCTTATTATTCGTTCATTAACACTGGATAATGCGATGCAAGGCGTGAAGTTTTTCTTACAACCAGATTTCTCGAAGATTACTTCAGAAAGTATTTTATTCGCAATGGGCCAATCATTCTTTGCGATTAGTATAGGGATTTCGATTATGGTTACGTATAGCTCGTATTTAAATAAAAAAGAAAGTTTACCAAAATCAGCAGTTACGATTGTCGGATTGAATTTATTCGTTTCTTTATTTGCAGGTCTTGCTATATTTCCAGCAGTATTTTCATTAGGAATGGAGCCGACAGAGGGGCCGGGCTTACTATTTATTGTATTGCCATCTGTATTTAGCCAAATTCCATTCGGAGGATTGTTCTTAACTGTATTTCTTGCGCTATTTACATTTGCCACATTAACCTCGGCATTTTCTCTACTAGAGACGGTTGTTTCAGCATTAGCAAATGGTGAACAAGAAAGAAGAGCTAAACTTTCATGGATCATCGGTTTCTGCATTTTCCTAGTAGGTATACCATCGGCCTTATCATTTGGAGTATGGAGTGATATTACGATTTTTGGGAAGAATATTTTTGATGCAGTAGACTTCTTATCTAGTAATATATTAATGCCGCTTGGAGCGCTATTCATTAGTATTTTCGTATCATTCAAGATGGAAAAGAAAGTGCTAGAAGCTGAATTTTTTGTAGGTGGAAATTACGGAAAGAAAGTATTTACTTGCTGGGCGTTTTTACTTCGGTTTGTAGCACCACTTGCAATAATTATTGTCTTTTTAAATGTAATAGGAATTATTTAACAATAAATGTTAAGATATTCAGTAAAAAAGAAGGTGATGATTATAAAGGCGAATTTGATGGAAACAGGGAAATACATGAACATTAGAGGGAAAAAGCTATACGTTGAAACACATGGAAGTCCTAAAAATAAACCAGTATTATTTTTACACGGTGGTCCAGGTGAAAGCTGTTATGATTTTTCATTTCATCAAGCGGAACGATTAAAAGATTCCTTATATGTAATTATGATAGATCAAAGAGGGGTTTGTCGGTCAGAAGGAATTACTGAGGAAGAATCTTTTGGATTAAATGATTTAGTTGAAGACTGTGAGGAAATAAGAAAACTACTACAAATTGAGAAATGGTCTGTAATCGGGCACTCTTTCGGTGGATATGTAGCATTGTTATATGCAAGGGCGTATCCAAATTCAATAGAGAAAATAATATTTGAAGGTCCGACTTTCGATTTTGCATTAACAAGTAGGGCTCTATTACAAAGGACAGGAACGTTATTAACAAAGTATGGAAAAGAAGAAGTAGCAGAAGAGTGCCTCGCTTATTCATCTAGCAATACTAGTTCAGAGGAGTTGCTAGAAACCTACATAAGATTAAGCGATGAATTAGAAGAAAAAAGAATGGAGATTTATGAAAATAAGGAGTTTAAAACTGACTATAGTTTATATAGTGATGAAGAGTGGGAAGAATTTTCAAAGCGTTCCGAAATCCATTTTGATAGATTAAAAGCAGAAAGAGCATTTCATACGTCATTATTATCAAAAATAAAAGATGTAGAAAATCCAATGTTATTAATTGTAGGAAAATATGATGTAGTAACGTGTGAAAAACAAATTGAAACATTTAATAAAGATGCTCGAAATGGGAAGCATATCATATTCGAAGAGAGTGGCCATACACCACATTATGAGGAAGCTGATCGATTTGCTGAAACAGTCATTCATTTTTTGAACTAAAAAAGAAAGAGCGCTTCGTATAATGCGAAGCGCTCTATTTTAAATTTCTGGATAAGTGATTGTAATATTGGGCCATTTACTTTGCCATTTCTTTTGATTAACTCTTTTGTTGTACATATGTATTCGTTCTTTCGTTTCAAGAAAATGAAGTGTAGGTTTCACTTGTAATGAAAGTACATCTTCAATTCCACATGGAGCTGTTAATATGACATTGTTTTGCTCGTCAAGCGTAACTCCTAAAGCGGTTGCTGTTTCAGGAAATTTAGAAATAGCATCAACAGAAGAAGAGTATGGTGGCATTCCATTCACTACATGCATGCGAGTTTGATTTTTTACTGACCAAGGGATAGAGGCATCCATATTCGCCAGCTTCTGTTTTAATGATTGTTCGTACGCCTCATCTTTATGTAATGGATCATAATAAATGACATCGACATCTGGCGTAGCCGTTCTTACTTCGTAGTTATGTAAAGTATCCCAAATTTTAGAACGGACAAACCCAGCGCAAATCCACCAATCAGGTAGCTCTAGTGATTTTGCCAATTGTAATACATTCATCATCCATTCGTCGTTTTCTATTAAGTGAATTAAATCTTGCTCTGTTTTTATATTCATTGATAAATACACCTTCCTAGTAGATTAATGCATCAGCTCAATAATCCATAAAATCCAGTGAGCACCTGGTATAAATAAAAGTTGTGCTAATAAGGTGCCGAGAAGTCTAGAAATCATTAGCCAACCATACATTTTACTCATAGATTCAGCGCCATTTTCTGATTGTAAAGCACGTTCTGTCAAAAGTGCTATACGTGGATCGAGTAACACTGTTAATAAAATTGTAGCAAAACCATTCACAAGGCCAGAAGCTGTACTTGCATTTGTTGCGTAATCTGGATTTAGAAAAGAAGCATAAAGGGCAGAAAGAACACCTGCTGTATAAATTGCAGTAGCAAACATGTTAATAAGCATAATACGCTTTGGGATACCACCGATACGCAATCTATGAATCATTTCAAATCTTGGAAAGCGCACATATTTTTTTGTGTACTTTAATTTTTGAATGTTATTTGTTTTCATCATTCGAATGAAAGAACCATCTGTTTCAAAGTTTTGAATGACATATCCAAATAGTTTTGTCAAAGTTGGATAAAGAATAATCGCAAGTAATGTACCGATGGAAGCTGATAATAGTACAAGTCGTATAGTATACTCTAAATTAATAGAAACATCTCGTTTTGCGTCATCGACAATCCCGCCAATTAAAAAGGCTTGTAGTAAATTTGACGTTCTTGAAATAAGTAATACCATTCCTACGACAGATAAGGCAACGACAATCTTTTTTAAACGAACACCAGCTAATCGAATACTATAAGAACTAGTTTCGACTGCGTGGATGACAATTGTGAAAGCCATTATAAAAATTAATGTAATTGACATTTGTTTCACCAGTTTCTATTGAATTAATTGTAACTTTTTTACTTTATCATATCTATCCGTATTTTGTAACTGAAACTATGTAACATAGAAAAAGTAATTTTTCGAAAAATAAATAATGATAGTATAGTAGAGGTAGAGTAGTAAAAAACCTTCAGTATTACATGTAAAGTAGGATGAGTGGGGGATTAAATATGTATACAACATTTTTATTTGATTTAGATGGAACAGTAACGGATCCTAAAAAGGGGATTGTAAATTCAGTTTTGTACGCGTTAGAAAAGGTTGGAATTGAAGAATTACATGTAAGTGAGTTAGATTCATTTATTGGTCCTCCTATTCAGCAATCATTCGTAGAGAGATATAATATGAATGAAGGAGAAGTTGAACGAGCTGTTTTTTATTTCAGGGAGTATTTAAAGCAACGTGGGTTGTTGGAGAATAGTGTATACGAGGGTATTCCAAATCTCCTAAAACAATTAAAAGATACCGGAAATCGTTTATTTATAGCTACTTCAAAGCCTACTATTTTTGCTAGACAAGTAATAGAGCATTTTCAACTAACGAATTATTTTGAAGATATCATTGGAAGTAATTTAAATGGAACGAGAATAAAAAAAGAAGAAATAATTGCTCATATTTTACAACAAAATGAAGGACTTAATAAAGAGGAAGTTGTCATGATTGGAGATAGAAAGCACGATATAATAGGTGCAAATCATAATGGAATTGCTTCAATTGGTGTTTTATATGGCTATGGTAGTGAAAATGAGTTGATTGAAGTTAGTGCGACTCATATAGCGAAGGATATAGAAGAACTACACCATTTTTGTATAGAAAATGGTTTAATAAAAATAGAGACTAACAATCCCTTTATAACGTATGACGATGAAATCGTTTTTGTTTAAAGGGATTTTTCATATGTAATCGAATATGTATAATTAGACATTTTAGTATGAAAAATTTGTATGAATTAGAGGAGGGATGTCAGAAATGAAAGATTAGTAGAAGTTTATCAATAAAAGATTGAATTTTCAGTTTAAAGGAGGGGTATAATTGGAGCTAGTTATTATATTATTAGCACTTAGCTTACTTATGTTTGTAGCGTATAGAGGGTTTTCTGTTATTTTATTTGCACCGATTTTTGCATTATTTGCGGTATTTTTGACAGAACCTAGTTTTGTATTACCTTTCTTTTCTAATATTTTTATGGAGAAAATGGTAGGGTTTATTAAACTATATTTCCCGGTGTTTTTACTTGGAGCAATTTTTGGGAAAGTAGTAGAAATGTCAGGAATTGCTGATTCTATTGCAAAGACGATTGTAGAGTTGGTTGGAGAAAAACGTACGATTTTAGCGATTGTTTTAATGGGTGCTATTTTAACGTATAGTGGTGTTAGTGTATATGTAGTGGTATTTGCTATATTTCCGTTTGCAGCTAAGCTTTTTCGACAAGCTAATATTCCAAAGCGCTTAATACCTGGAACGATTGTCCTTGGAGCAGTAACGTTTACAATGGATGCGCTTCCTGGATCACCACAAATTCAAAATGTAATACCTACAACATTTTTTAAAACGGACATTTATGCTGCACCGATACTTGGTATTGTAGGGGCAATTTTTGTTCTCACGTTAGGTTTATTATATTTAGAGAGTAGGCGTAAGAAGGCAAAAGCAGCAGGTGAAGGGTATTTTGGTTTTAACAATGGGAATACTGAAATGGCAGCATCTTTGGAATTAGAGCAGAAAGAAATACCGCTGTTAAATAGTTTAGAAATTACGAGGGCACAACAACTTATTGCTTTTATACCACTTATTTTAGTAGGTGTAATGAATAAAGTGTTTACTATTATGATACCGAAGTGGTATCCGAACGGTTTTGACTTTTCAGCAATTGGTATGAAAGCATTTGGAAAAGTAGAATTGAGTGCGGTAGTTGGAATATGGTCTGTAGAATTGGCACTTATAATAGGAATTTTAACAACTCTTTTATTATATTGGAAACGGGTAGTAACAGGATTTCAAGCTGGATTGAATACAAGTATTGGTGGTGCGCTACTTGCAACAATGAATACAGGAGCAGAATTTGGTTTTGGTGGTGTCATTGCAGCACTTCCAGGCTTTGCAATTATGAGAGACGGCATTTCTGCAACGTTCACAAATCCTTTAGTGAATGGAGCGGTAACGACGAATATTTTAGCCGGTATTACAGGTTCTGCATCAGGAGGAATGGGGATTGTTTTAAGTGCGATGGGGGATAAATTTATTGCAGCAGCCAATCAATTTGATATTCCATTAGAAGTTATGCACCGTATCGTATCAATGGCATCAGGAGGAATGGATACATTACCACATAACGGGGCTATTATTACTATTCTTACAGTAACAGGTTTAACACATAAACAGTCATATAAAGATATATTTGCTATTACAGTTTTGAAAACGCTTGCTGTGTTTTTAGTTATCGCATTCTATACTATTACAGGAATTTATTAATAATAGATACTATATGAATTGTAAAGATTTATTTAGTTGATATTTTATAAACTAAAACATTAATAAGGGGAAGAAGGGGTGGAGTACTTGCAAGAAGTTGCTGAGTTTCGTATGCCGAAGTCGGTACTATATGGAAGAAATTCGATTGAAAAGCTGGGGGAACAATCAAAGAAGTTTGGGAAAAGAGCTTTTATAGTTACTGATACAATTATGGAGAAATTAGGGTATGTTGAAAGGTGCATAAAACAGCTAAATAAGAAAGGTATTACTGTTATTACATATAACAAAGTGAATGCTGAGCCTACAAATTTACACGTATTAGAAGCGTTAACGATTTGTAAAGAAGGAAAGTGTGATTTTATTATCGGTATTGGTGGTGGAAGTTGTATTGATGCTGCGAAAGCAGTAGCGGTGTTACATACTAATGGTGGAGCAATTGAATATTACGTCCAAAAAGATGTTGAAATAGAAAATGATCCACTACCACTCATTGCAATTCCAACAACTTCAGGTACTGGATCAGAAGTAACAAGTGTAGCAGTAATTACGAATAAAAAAACAGATGTAAAAATGATGATGAAGCATCCGAGTTTTACCCCACAAGTAGCGATTATTGACCCGATATTAACAAGTTCGGTACCACCTCATATTACGGCAGCGACAGGTATAGATGCATTATGCCATGCAATTGAAGCATATATTTCTAAATTTTCACAACCACTTACAGATGTACTTGCTCTTTCGGCTATTGAAAGTATTATGAAATATTTACGTATTGCATATGAAGATGGAGATAATATGGAAGCAAGGGAAGCAATGATGATCGCTTCATTACAAGCTGGAATTGCATTCTCAAATGCATCAGTTACGTTAGTTCATGGTATGTCAAGGCCAGTAGGTGCACTATTTCATGTACCGCATGGTATATCGAACGCCATACTATTACCTACAGTTTTAGAGTTCACAAAAACAAGTGCAGTGAAAAGGTTAGCCGAGATTGGACGCAATTTAAACAAAGATCTCTACTCATATTCTGAGGAAGAAGTAGCGAATTACACGCTTGCTGAAATAAAGAAACTTTGTTTCGATCTTCGTATTCCAAATTTAAAAGAATATGGAATTGATGAAATTGAGTTTGAAAATGCTATTTCAAAAATGGCCTCGGATGCAATTGAAAGTGGTAGCCCAGGAAATAATCCACGAGTTCCTTCTTATAATGAAATTAAACAGTTGTATCGACAATGTTTTAATTATCAATATGAAGATTCTATAAAAACATTAGGGAATTAATTTCAGAATATTCCCATAAAATTTCCTTGGAAATATAGTTAAAACAAGACTTTATATTATAAACTTAAAGTCTTGTTTTATTGTGTATAATATACATAATAAAACATTGTTATTAGTTTAGAAAAAAGTTTAGGTAGGTGTGTTAATATGAAAACGATAGGGCTTATAGGTGGTATGAGTTGGGAATCGACTTCAGAATATTATCGAATTTTAAATGAAGAGATAAAAAGTAGATTAGGAGGATTACACTCAGCAAAATGTTTGATTAATAGTGTGGATTTTGAAGAGATTGAACGATTCCAGTCTAACGGGGATTGGGATGGAGCAGGAGAAGTATTAGGGAATGCGGCGTATTCATTGCAGAAGGGAGGAGCAGATTTTATAATCATTTGCACAAATACAATGCATAAAGTAGTGGAGAAAATAAAAGAGAATATTAACATCCCCGTATTGCATATTGCTGATACTACTGCAAAAGAAATTAAAAGAAAAGGTATTCAAACGATTGGTCTACTTGGAACAAAATATACAATGGAGCAAGATTTCTATAAGTCACGTATAGAAGAGAATAATATAAAAGTAATAGTGCCAGTAGAAAAAAATAGAGAAAAAATAAATGAAATAATTTATACAGAATTATGTTTAGGAAAAATAACATCGCAATCTAGAGAATATTATAAAAGAGTCATAGAAGAGCTAGTGCAAAAAGGAGCACAGGGAATAATTTTAGGTTGTACAGAAATAGGATTATTAATAAAGCAGGAAGACGTAGTAGTTCCGATATTCGATACAACTTTTATACATGCAATTGAAGCAGTAAATGTGGCTTTAGAAAGTAGGTTGTAATTATATTATGTAAACTTAGTTCGTGTATGTGGAAAACATTCAGAAAATATTTTATAATGTAAGTGGTTACATTCAAGGGGGAATGCGTATGTTTTTAGTTCAACCAATCGCATTTGTACATAATGAAAGAAAGGAAATAAAAGATGATGAATGGGGAGAAGTAAGATCCTGTATTACTTTAACTGAATTGTATACAGAGGAAAGTATACAAGGGATTGAAGATTTTTCTCATATTGAAGTTGTTTTTTATTTTCATAAAGTAACGGATGAACAAATTCAATATTTTGCTAGACATCCTAGAAATAATAATGATTATCCTAAAGTAGGTATTTTTGCACAGCGTGGGAAAAATCGCCCGAATCGCATAGGTGTAACAATTGTAAAAGTGATAAAAAGAGAAGGTAAATCAATTATTGTTGAGGGGTTAGATGCTATTGATGGTACCCCTATATTGGACATAAAGCCAATAATGAAAGAGTTTATGCCGAAAGAAGAAATACAACAGCCTAAATGGGTAACGGATATAATGAGAAAGTATTGGAAGGGGAATGGAGTAAAATGAGAATATATGAGGCAACAATTGCAGATTTAGATGGACTAGCATCAGTTTTTAATAACTATCGTATGTTTTACCGACAAGATTCCGATTTAGAAAGTGCAAAAGTATTTTTAAGAAATCGTATCGAGAGAAAGGAATCCGTTATTTTCGTAGCAGTTGAAGACGGTGAATATATTGGATTCACGCAATTATATCCATCATTTTCTTCCATTTCAATGAAAGAATTATGGATTTTAAATGATCTGTTTGTACAAGCGGCGAAGCGCGGATCTGGAACAGGTAAAAAATTATTAGAAGCTGCTAAAAAATTCGCATTAGAAAATGGCGCAAAAGGTGTAAAATTACAAACAGAGATTGATAATTTATCAGCACAGCGATTATATGCTGAAAATGGTTATTTGAGAGATAATCGTTATTTCCATTATGAATTAACATTTTAAAAAATGTAAGATTAAAAGAGACGTTTTCAAAATGAAAACGTCTCTTTTAAATTGTATTATAGTTGATTTAAAACCCAGTTTGTTGCATCTTCAAAGTTTTCTGCAATGTAGTTTGGCTCAATATGTGCCCACTTGTCTCGGTACGTATGTAAAGCATCGTATCCAGCGCCTGTTCGTACTAATATCGTTGTTGCATTCACTTTTTCTCCTGCCACAATATCAGTCCAACGATCACCAACTATAGCACATTCTGTTAAATCAAGCTCATGTTTTTCCGCTGCTTTAAGAAGCATGCCTGTACTTGGTTTACGGCATTCACAACCATCCCCGTGTTTATGAGGACAAACGTAAATATCATCAAAACCGAAACCTTCTAATTCTTGTACAAAATCAGCTACAGTCGCTATTCCATCCGCGATACCTGGTTGATTTGTGAAAGAGAAAATTTTTATATTTTGAGCTTTTAGTTTTTGCAGAGCTGCTTTTGTAAAGGGGAATAATGTAAAAGATCCAGGATAATGTATTGTAGTGTCGCCGCCAATTGTACCGTCACGATCAATGAAAATTGCTTTAATGTTTGTCATAGTTATAGTCCCTTCAATTAAAAAGTAGTTTAAAAATGTTTTACAAATCGATATCCATTTACTTCATAACCTAATTTTTTGTAAAAAGGATGTGCTTCCACTCTTTTTGTTCCGCTAACTAGCCATGTTCCAATGCAATTATGCTTCTTTGCTAACTGTTCTGCATAATTCATTAACACTTGTCCAATGCCTTTCCGCCGTATTGTGGAATCGACGCTAATAATTGAAATTTCTCCATAACGAGTTACATCTTCTAAATTTTCGCGTATACGAAACCCAAGTAATCCAAATATAGTTTCTTCTTCCTCATAAACATATAAAAAATCAAAAGGACTCATGTGTACGAATTGCAATCGGTTGTTCATATCTTCATAGGAAATAGAGGAACCTTTTAATTCTTTTGTTAAAGAACAAAGTGTATCTATATCATCTATCATCGCTTCACGAATTTGAAAAGGCATAGTATTCACTCCAATAAAATGTAATCAAACATTTAATATTCTGTTAAAAAATGTTTTTTCCTGCTATGAAAATAAATATTTTATAATGATATATAGATAGTGTTATTATTTTCCTTGATTGTATTGGGAATGGAAAGAAGGGGAATGTATGTTGAAGGTGAATATCCGCTCAGCTGGATATGAAATAGGTGAAAAAACAATTCATGATATTGCTTTTTCAATTGAAAAAGGTGAATTAGTTGCTCTTATTGGCGCAAATGGTGCCGGGAAAAGTACTACGATTAAAACGATGCTAGGCTTACTTGTAAATATGAATGGTGAAATATCATTTGGTGAAAAGAAAAATCCGTATGCATATGTGCCAGAACATCCAACATATTATGAGTATTTGACGCTCTGGGAACATATTGAATTATTAATGGCTGCTCGTGAGAATGAAGTAGGAAGCTGGGAAAGGGAGGCTGAAGAATTATTACATATGTTTCGAATGGATAAGCATAAGCATGAGTATTTATCAAAGTTTTCAAAAGGGATGAAACAAAAATCGATGCTTATATTGGCGTTTTTAACTAAGCCAGATTTTTATATAATTGACGAACCTTTTATCGGATTAGATCCAGTAGCTACGAAAGAGTTTTTAAGTTATTTATATAAAGAAAAAGAGCGCGGGGCAGGAATTTTACTTTGTACGCACGTATTGGATACTGCTGAAAGAATTTGCGAAAGATTTTTGCTCATTTCACAAGGTACATTAGTTGCAGATGGACATTTAGAGTCTATTCAAACGTTAGCAGAAATGCCAGGGAGTTCATTATTAGACTGTTTTGATGTAATCGTAAGGCGTGAACAGCATGATTAAAAAACAATTTTATAAAAGATTACGCCATGAACTTGAGCGGAAATGGAAGTCCATACGTTCGGTAACAGATTGGACAGTTGCGTTATATATTATTATTCCAGCACTTATATTTATGGGAATCTATTATCGATCACTATGGACGGAAACATTATCGATGGAAGAGACGGTGTATTTCGGATTAGGTTTACTCGCATTTTATCTTGTAACATATTCGAGAGGTGTACGCTCGTTTTTTGAACAAGCAGATAGTTTATTTTTAATTTCGTATCCAACTCATATGCGAAAATTAATTCAGTATGGTATGATATATACATTTATTCGAATAGCGATAACGAATGTAATGGTAGTAGTTGTTATGTTACCAGTGTTAATGAAAAGTATCGGAGCGACAAAGATACAAATCGTATTATTTTGGACATTCTTTACTGTATTTCGATTTATGTTGTCGTTGTTGACGAGATTTATTCATATACGTGTGGGGAAACGATGGCTACTATGGATTATAAAAAATGTAATATTTTCTATAAGTCTATCCTTTTTTGGATTGAGTCTGTTTCTTATTTATAAAAATCCATTTTATTCTATACTATGTATCGGTCTAGCAGTTTTTCTAATTATCGTATTGATAAAAGAAAAACTAAATTATAAAAATTGCTTTTTTAAAGAAGTTGAGAAAGAGAAAGAAGAAAGTATGCGCTGGACGAGTGGGATTATGCAAGTTGGTGGTCATGCGGCTAAACCGAGTAGTTCGAGTAAAAAACCGTGGATGTTCCCACATTCTAAAAGACTTTTAGGGAAAAAAGCTGATTCGCGTATCGTTGAATCTTTTTTGAAAGAATTTTTCCGTACAAGTAGTGCACGAATATTTTATATTCAAATTGTATGTATAAGCACGGTAAGTATTATGATGAGTCCGAGGTGGATTGCAGCTATTATCCTCGTATTTACGTTAGTTGCAATTTCTCGTTATGCACGCGATTATTGGAATGAATTTACGAAAAAAATGTTTCTACATTTATATTGTGATGAAGGCAAATTACTATTGTTAAGATGGAAGGCAGATCGCTATTTATTACTTCCAGTAATACTTTTGTATGGAATAGTTATACTTTCTCATTTTTATTTATTACCAGCTGTAATTGCCGGGATTATTTTTATAGTATGGATTGGTTGGATTGTATTTTTACCATAGAAAAAGAGCCGGAAATGGCTCTTTTTCTAGTCTGTAACACATTGGTAAATAAAATATACTAAAAGGAGTATGCTTGCGGCTGAGTACACGACATCTAAAGTCATCTGATTGTCCCCCTCATTGTTGTTGTATTTATAGTGTATGAAATCTTACAATTTCATATTCAAGTGAAAAATATGTGAACGTTAACAAAATTGTAAAGTGCAAAAATTACAATCATTTTGTATAATAGAAGAAACAACCGTTATATAAAATATAATGAGTGAAAGGGGAGGGAACATAAATGCCAAATTGGTTTAGAAAAACCTTAGTCGCATTAATTACCGTATTTACATTTGGTTTAGTGACGCCTCCTTCCATATTGCTTGATAATGCCAAAGCTGCGGACAAGCCTACGAGCACAGCTGGGCAACAAAATTTGGAAAGTACGTCCTATACATATGAAGAAGCGAATGACAGGTTAACCACCGATACTTTTATTACTTATGCAATGCAAGAAGCAGAGAAGCAGTCGATGCAAAAGTTTGGAACTAAAATTGGTCCAGTAATTGAAGATGAGTTTAAAGATGTAATATTACCGAAAATTGAAGAGGCAATTGCTGAGCTTGCCAATGATGTACCGGAGGAGTCGTTACAATCATTATCGATTTCTCAGAAACCAGCTGGTGGAAATAATGAAAAGATTTTTCACGTTTACGATACGAAATCTGGAAATGACTTACTACGATTTCATGTAAGAAGAGATCATCCACCGCAAGATGGTTATTATTTCAATTTCCACTATCATCGTTTTGATGATGGATACTCTGGACATCATGAATTAGGAAATATTTATTGGAATACGAATGTACCGCCAAAATGGCTTTCTTAAAAAGAACAAGAGAAAATCTTGTTCTTTTTTTGTTGATAAAAGGGTAAGACAACTATGTTGTTGAATAACATATGTTTAGGAAAAAGAAGCAAAGGGAGTATGGGAATGCAAAAATACATTGTTTTTGACTTTGACGGCACATTAGTAGATTCACAAAATATATTTGTACCAATTTATAACCAACTAGCTGAAAAACATGGGTATAAAACAGTAAGGGAAGAAGGAATTGAGCATTTACGTAAATTAACGATGCCAGAGAGATGTAAACAACTCGATGTACCACTGTATAAACTACCGATATTGGCGTTAGAGTTTTATAAATTATATCAACCAGCTATAAAAGATCTCGTTTTGTTCCATGGGATGAAGGATGTATTAGATGAATTACATAAAAAGGGCTACGGGATTGCGGTTATATCATCGAACTCAGAAGAACATATTCGAGCGTTTTTACACAATAATGGTATAGAAAATATTCAAGAAGTATATTGCTCTAAAAATTTGTTCGGTAAAGATAAAATGATAAAAAGGTTTTTAAAATCGAAAAAGCTAACAGAACAAGATATGTTATACGTTGGTGATGAACAGCGAGACGTAGCAGCGTGTAAAAAGGCTGGTGTGAATGTAATTTGGGTATCTTGGGGATATGATGTCATTGAAACAGTAGAAAAAGATGCACCAGATTATATGGTTCATACGCCTATGGAAATTTTACAAGTCGTACAGGGGGCACATTCTTAATATGAATACACTTCGAGCAGGTATTCATCATATTGAATTTTGGGTCGCGAATTTAGAGGAGTCTATTTCTTTTTATGATAAATTGTTTTTGATAATTGGATGGAGAAAGTTAAATGAAGTAGCATATAGTACGGGAAAAAGTGAAATATATTTTAAAGAGGTGAACGGGGAAATTGTAAGGACTTTAGGGCCTAGACATATTTGTTACCAAGCTATTCGTAGAGAAGTAGTTGATGAAGTAGCAGATTTTCTTGCTAGTACAAAAGTGAAGGTAATACGTGGTCCGATAGAAATGAGTCATTATTCGGACGGATACTATACTATTGATTTTTACGATCCGAATGGATTTATTATAGAAGTAGCGTATACACCAAATGTAGAAATGTAAGGGGAATAAACATGAAGACAATTACAGCACGGCAAAACAATATACAAATAGTAAAAGATGCAGCAAATATTGAAGAAATCTCTAAAGGTTTCTCTCCTGATAAAAAATATATCATTACGACTATTGAAGATGAAAAGTATTTGTTACGGACAGGCGATATAAAAGAGTTTGAAAGAAAGAAAATAGAGTTTCAAATTTTAAATGAAATGCAAAAACGTAGTGTGCAAGCACAAAAGCCAATTGAAATGGGTTTGTTGGAAGAAGAAGGTTTATGCTACGGTGTTTTTTCGTATATAGAAGGAGAAGATGCGAAGAAGCTATTGCCTACGTATTCACCAAAAGAACAATATAATATTGGTATAGAGGCAGGCAAAGATTTAGCAAAAATGCATACATATGAAGCTCCTAAGGATATATTTCCATGGTATGAAAGAGCAATGAAAAAACACCGGAAATATTTAGTGGCATATAAAACATGTGGAATAAAAATAAAAAATGATGATAAAATCATAAAGTTTATAGATGATAATGAAATGTATTTACAAAACCGCCCAAATCGATTTCAACACGATGATTTTCATTTAGAAAATATAATTGTGCGGGATGGGAAATATGTAGGTGTTGTTGATTTTAATGGATACGACTGGGGCGATCCACTTCATGATTTCGTGAAAATTGCACTATTTGCAAGGGACATTAGTATTCCGTATTCAATTGGACAAATAGAAGGATACTTTAATGGTAGAATACCAGAGGAGTTTTGGAAATTATATGCGGTGTACGTTGGCATGACAGTTTTCTCATCAGTTGTCTGGTCCTTACGAGCAGCACCGCATATGTTAGATGATACGTTAGAACGTCTTACTATAGTTTTAAAGGATCATAAAAACTTTGAATTATCGAAGCCGATTTGGTTTGATAGTGAAATGATAAATGAAGAATAGGAAAAGTAGGTGTGTTATCTCACACCTACTTTTTTATTATTAAAATAATTATTAAATTTTCTTAAATGTAAGCGGCTGAGTACTTAACGTAGCTGGTACATGTAACTGAAGGGATGGGAATTCACCACTCACACTCATTTCATAAGCGAATAATAAACTCATTTTCATTTGGAATAACTCAACTTCTGCGGAGAAGATGTCGTAATGATGATGCCCTAATTGAATATCCATCTCCATAAATTGTACATTTAACGAATCATCTCGCTTGTATATTTGTAATGTTCCGTATGCAGGATGTTCAAAAGTACCAGTATAATCCTCTAACTTGTGAGAAGGTGTAGTTCCTTTAATTTGTTCAGGAAGTGATTCAGTTGCTTCTTTCATCATTTCCTTCATTTTTTCAGTATCTTCTACAGCACGTTTATGCCAATCAATGGATTCTAATTCAAGTAGTTCATCATAAATTTGATTAGCGAGATAAGTAGGAAGTAATGTGCCTCCAGCATTTGTTAAAATGACAAGGCCTATGTTTTCATTTGGTATGAATGAAACGAGCGCTGAAAATCCATCAATATTACCGCCATGATGAACCACCTTATTACCACGATAAGCGCTAATAAACCAACCAAGTCCGTAACTATTTAATGGAGATTCGGGAAGTGATAAAATCGGTTGATCTGGAATTGAATTGTGTGGTGTATACATTTGTTGTAATAATTCAGAGGAGATTAATTCATGATCTCCAAACTTTCCTTCGTTTAAGTGAAGAAGTACCCAATTTGCCATATCTTCAATTGTAGAATTAATACATCCAGCAGCGCCGACTGTATCGATGTTACGGAATGGAACTTCTTTTATTTCATCTTCATTTTCAATGTAAGGTAAAGCATAATCATCTGTAGTTTGTGAATCTGTAACAGAGAAATTTGTATGTCTCATATTTAAAGGTTCTAAAATATGTTCTGTAGCGTATTGCTCCCATGTTTGATTTGTAATGTTTTCAACAATGTAGCTAATTGTTGCATACATTAAGTTGTTATAAAGAAATGCTGTGCGGAACGGTGCATCAAGTTGTAAATGTTTTATTTTTTCAACGAGATCTTTTCGAGATAAGGAAGAGCTGTACCAAAGAGCCTCATGACGACTTACCCCAGTACGATGGGAAGCCAAATCTCGTCCTGTAACTTGTGAGCTAGCAAGTAGTTCAGATAAAGAGAAGTTAGGTATATAAGACTGGACAGGAGTATCCCAATTAAACTTTTTTTGCTGTGCCAACAAGCTTAATGAAAGTGTGCCAAAAGCTTTCGTTGAGGAACCGATTGCGAACCGAGTACTCGGTGTAACAGGTTCTTTTGTTTCTATATTTCGATATCCGAAACCTTCTGAAAGAATAACTTCACCGTCTTTTATAACAGCTACAGCAGCACCAGGAACGTTTAAATCCTTCATCATTTTTTCAACCGTTGTTTGTAACGAAGTCATAACAGGAGTTTCAATTTTAGACATACTTCTAACCTCCAAATATAAATTTTGTCCTACCGCACTATACTTTCGGTAATAGAAAATGAAAACCTTTTTAAATATGGAAAGTTAATAATTTTGTAAGAATTACTGAAATAATTTTTATTTATCAAGATTATTAAATTTATTGTTTTTCATGTTATGATAAATTTCATATAAGATTGAAAGAAGGTTTTCCTACATATGAAACATGCTGAATATGAATACTTAAATTTATGCCGCCATGTAATGGAGCACGGTACGAAGAAAGAAGATCGTACAGGGACAGGAACTGTATCTGTATTTGGATATCAAATGCGTTTTGATCTGAGTAAAGGGTTTCCTTTATTAACGACAAAGAGAGTCCCGTTTCGCCTTGTAGCAAGTGAACTGCTTTGGTTTATGAAAGGTGATACAAATATTCGTTATTTATTGCAACATAATAATAATATTTGGAATGAATGGGCATTTAAGAGCTGGGTAGAAGGTGACGAATATACTGGCCCTGACATGACTGATTTTGGTCTTCGTTCACAACAAGATGAGGAATTTAAAGTGCAGTACGATGAGCAAATGGAATTGTTTAAAAAGAACGTTCTAGAAGATGATGATTTTTCGAATAAATATGGTTATTTAGGAGACGTATACGGAAAGCAATGGCGTGCTTGGAAAACGACAGCTGGTGAGACACTTGATCAATTAAAAGATGTAATTGAAATGATTAAAAAAACGCCAGACTCACGTCGCCTAATTGTTTCTGCTTGGAATCCTGAAGATGTACCAAGTATGGCATTACCGCCTTGTCATACGCTATTCCAATTTTATGTAGCGGATGGCAAACTTTCTTGTCAGCTATATCAAAGAAGTGGAGATATATTCCTTGGCATTCCATTTAACATTGCAAGCTATTCACTTCTAACACATTTAATAGCACATGAATGTGGTCTTGAAGTAGGAGAGTTTGTTCATACAATTGGTGATGCACATATTTATACGAATCATTTTGAACAAGTCGAAAAGCAGTTGGCACGTGAACCACACCCGTTCCCTAAACTTACATTAAATCCAGATGTGAAATCTGTGTTTGATTTTGAGATGGAAGATTTAACGATTGAAGGATATGATCCACACCCAGCGATTAAAGCACCGGTTGCAGTGTAATTGTAGAGGAGATGACAAGATGATTGTTTCATTTATGGTCGCAATGGACGAGAATAGAGTAATTGGTAAAGATAATAACTTACCTTGGCGTTTACCGAGTGAATTACAGTATGTAAAGAAAACGACGATGGGTCACCCACTTATTATGGGGAGAAAGAACTATGAAGCAATTGGTAGACCATTGCCTGGAAGACGTAATATTATTGTAACTCGTAATGAAGGGTATCATGTAGAAGGCTGCGAAGTAGCTCATACTGTAGAAGAAGTGTTTGAACTATGTAAAAATGAAGAAGAGATTTTTATTTTTGGCGGAGCGCAAATTTATGATCTCTTTTTACCTTATGTAGACAAGTTATATATAACAAAAATCCACCACGCATTTGAAGGGGACACATTCTTCCCAGAAATGGATATGACAAATTGGAAAGAGATTTTTGTAGAAAAAGGTTTAACGGATGAAAAAAATCCGTATACGTATTATTACCATGTATACGAGAAACAACAATAATAATAAAAATTGATGTGAGTATTCGCATCAATTTTTTTATTTGTATTTATAAATGTAAGTTTATAGAGGATATTCAATAGTGCTATAATGAAAGGTAGCATGTGAAAAATGCTAAAATTTTCAAAAGTATTAATATAGAAAGAGGAGGAGAATCAGTTGAGAAAAATATGGGGGATTCTTTTTCTTTGCTTAACATTCATGTTAGTTGGATGTGGTAAAGAAGAAAAACCACAAGAAGCGTTTGATACATATGTAAAAGCATGGAATAAACAAAAATTTGCAGATATGTACGATCAATTATCAGAAAATGCAAAAAAAGATATTTCAAAGAAAGAGTTTACTGAGAAATATGAAAAAATTTATTCTGGTATTGGAGTAAAAGACTTAAAGGTAGAAACAGGGGAAGTAAAAGAAGATAAAAAAGATGAAGGCCCTGTTCCTTTTAAAGTAAGCATGGATACAGTTGGTGGTAAAATCACTTTTGGTCATGAAGCAAAAATGGTGAAAGAAAAAGATGGAGATAAAGAATCTTGGAAAATAGATTGGACACCTGATTTCATTTTCCCTGGCATGACAAAAGATAGTAAAGTACGTATGCAAACAACACAACCAAAACGTGGTGAAATATACGATCGTAATGGAAAAGGTCTTGCGACGAATGGGAAAGCTTCTGAGATTGGAATTATTCCAGAAAAATTAGATGAAACTGCTCCGCAAACGAAAGAAGCAGTAGCGAAGTTGTTAAATATGTCTGTAGAAGAGATTGATCAAAAACTAGCTGCGAAATGGGTAAAACCAGGGTATCTCGTACCAATTGGAATTTTGCCTGAGGGAGCAACGCAAAATACGTACATCGATTTACCAGGTGTTGCAGCAAAACCTGTAAATGTTCGTACATATCCGTTAGGGGAAGCAGCAGCGCATCTTACTGGTTATATCGGAAAAGTAAATGCTGAAGATTTAAAAACGCTTCAAAAGAAAGGCTATCAAGCCGATGAACCAGTTGGTAAGGCTGGATTAGAGCAAGTATTGGAAGAACAGCTACGCGGGAAAAAAGGTGGCCGTGTCTTCATGGAAGATGCACAGGGAAAAGAAATTAAAAATTTAGCGAAAACAGATGCTGTTGATGGAGAAAATGTAACTTTAACTATCGATAGTGTTGTTCAAGAAAAAACGTATAATGAAATGAAGGGAGAAGCTGGTTCAAGTGCGGCAATTAATCCGAAAAGTGGAGAAACAATTGCTCTTGTAAGTAGTCCAGCTTATAATCCTAATTTAATTGCACGAGGAACATCAAAAGCACAACGTGAGGCTTGGAATAATGATCCGAAAAAACCGATGACGAATCGATTTACACAATTATCGGTACCAGGTTCTGTATTTAAGCCAATTACAGGTGCAATTGGTCTTGAAACGAAAACAATCGATCCAAAAGAAGAATTGAAAATTGAAGGACTGAAATGGACGAAAGATTCTTCTTGGGGCAATTATTACGTAACACGTGTAAAAGATGCGAATCCGATTGATTTTGATAAGGCAATGAAATACTCGGATAATATTTATTTCGCACAAGAAGCTTTGAAAATTGGAAAAGATAAATTTATGGCTGAGGCGAAAAAATTCGGATTTGATGAGAAATTACCAATTGAATACGGATTCCCAGCTTCTAAAATCGCAAATGATGGCATAAAAAATGATATTCAAATGGCAGATACAGGATATGGACAAGGACAAGTCTTAATGACTCCTCTTCATTTAGCTTTAACGTATGCACCGATTGTAAATGATGGAAAGATTCCGTCACCGTATCTTATTAAAACAGATAAACAACCAAAAGTTTGGAAAGAGAACGTGATTTCTAAAGAAAATCAAGATATATTGAAAACGGCTTTAACGAAAGTAATTAACGATCCAGATGGTACTGGAAAAATTGCTAAAATTGATGGTATGACTCTTGCTGGCAAAACAGGTACAGCGGAATTAAAAGTATCCAAAGAGGCCGAAGGAAAAGAACTAGGCTGGTTCGCTGCATTTGATTTAAATTCACCAGATATGGTCATTACAATGATGATTGAAGATGTAAAAGGTAGAGGCGGAAGTAACATTCCAGCTGAAAAAGTGAAACATGTTTTTCAAAAGTAGTAATTGAAGAAGACTATCTCCATGAAATATGGAGATAGTTTTTTATTTGATTAAAACCTTAATATTTATATACAAAAACTAACTGAAATAATATAACTTATTAACTTACGAAAAAAAAGTAGCTATTTTTATTGACATCCATTAAAACTTTTTGTATTATACTTACATAAGGTAAGTTATTTACTATAAAATAATAAATCTCGAATTAAAGATAAAATAGAAAAAGGGAGATAATACAATGACAAAAGTACTATTTATTACAGCAAATCCAAATTCAGCAGAAGGTTCTTTCGGTATGGCAGTAGGGGAAGCTTTCATCGAAGCATATAAAAACGAACATCCACAAGACGAAGTTGTAACAATTGATTTATTCAATACAACTGTACCAGCAATCGATGCAGACGTATTCGCTGCTTGGGGTAAATTTGCAGCAGGCGAAGGATTCGAAGCTTTAAGTGAAAATCAGCAACAAAAAGTTGCAGCAATGAACAATAACTTAGAAACATTTATGCATGCAGATCGTTATGTATTCGTGACTCCAATGTGGAACTTCAGCTACCCAGCAGTAGTGAAAGCATACTTAGATAACTTATCAATCGCAGGTAAAACATTTAAATATACTGAAAATGGTCCAGTTGGCTTACTAGAAGGAAAAAAAGCACTTCATATTCAAGCTACAGGCGGCGTTTACTCTGAAGGAGCATACGCATCTATGGACTTCGGTCGCAATCATTTAAATGCAGTATTAGGATTCATGGGTGTATCAGACACTGAATATATTGCAGTTGAAGGAATGAATGCAAATCCTGAAAAAGCACAAGACATTAAAGAAGCAGCAATTGCAAGTGCACGCGAATTAGCAAAACGTTTCTAATATAGAAAACTTCAAAATGTCCAAACACTTGTTGTTTGGACATTTTTTCTTCTTTTTCCTTCGTTTGTCTAGTATAATGAAGGTCGGAATGATAATAGGTGGGGGTTCTGTATGATTCAAACGTTTTTTAAAATCTTTTATTTAATTTTAATCGTAATTGCGATTACACCAAGGTTGTGGCGTATAAAAAGAAAAGCAAATGCGATGTCACCGCAAGAAAAAGATAGTGTTGTGTATAAAACAACAAACTGGTTTGGTAAGAAAATGGTGCGTGTAACTGGATCGACTGTAGAAGTAAAGGGACTTGAAAATGTTCCAAAAGACAAGCCGGTGCTAGTTGTAAGTAATCATCAAAGTAATATGGATATTCCTGTTTTACTAGGTTACTTAAATAAGCCAATTGGATTCGTTTCAAAAGCGGAAATTAAAAAGTTTCCGGTTGTACCAACATGGATGGAACTAATGAATTGTGTGTTTATGGACCGCAGCGATCGCCGTCAATCTCTTAAGGCAATTAAAGATGGAATTGAACTATTAAAGAATGGACATTCTATCGTAATTTTCCCTGAAGGAACGAGAAGTAAGGGTGGCGAAATTGGAGAGTTTAAAGCGGGTAGTTTTCACCTAGCAGTAAAATCTGGTGTAGCAATCTTACCTGTAACGTTAGATGGTACATATAAAATGTTTGAAGCGAATGGAAATCGTATGAAACCAGCTCATGCAACAGTAACGATTTCTAAGCCAATTACACCTGAAGAATATGCAAGTATGGATGCTAAAGAGTTAACCCAGCATACAAAAGATATTATTGCATCTCAATTACATAAGTAATAAAAAAGTTTCAGCTTAAACAAGCTGAAACTTTTTTTATGCTGCGGGTAAGACATAAAACAGTACGCAGAAAAACATCATTGTACTACCGCCTAGTACGAAGAGATGCCAAATGGCATGATTGAACGGAAGCTTTTCCCAAAGGAAGAATATAGCTCCGACAGAATACAAAATGCCTCCTATTAATAGTAGTGAGAAGCCGTGACCGGTTAAATTTTCATAAAGGGGTTTAATGGCAACGATGATGAGCCAGCCCATAATGATATAACATAATGTTGATGTTTTAATAAAGCGACGAACAAAGAAGATTTTGAAAATAATGCCACCAATCGCAAGGGTCCAAATAATTGCGAGTAAAGTCCAACCGAGCGGACCACGCAGTGTAATGAGTAGAAATGGTGTATACGTGCCGGCAATTAATAAATATATGGCGGAGTGATCTAAAATGGTAAATAACTTTTCTACTTTTGGATGATGGATACTATGTAACAGTGTAGAAAATAAGTATAGCAAGAACATGCTTACACCATAAACGGTAAAGCCAACAACAGCAGATGCTGTGCCATGTTTGGAAGCATGAATAATTAATATGATTAAGGCAGGGATGCTTAAAATGGCACCGATACCATGGGTAATTGCATTCGCAATTTCTTCTTTTACAAATTGGGTCATTCTTTTAATTTTTTGCGTCATAATGTTAATTCCTTTCACTGTATTGAGATAAGTTATATTTTCCTTAACCATATCATATACAAAAGGAATAGAAAATGATATTCAATTGATTATATTTTCGAATTTTTTTGATAAAAGACAACGGATACATTGACGTTTACGAAATTTTTTGACAAAATGAACTTATGGAATAGTAGGACAAGGAATCTACTTATGAAGGGGATGGGGAAATGTTTTCAAATATTGGCTTTCCAGGGTTAATTTTAATTTTAGTAGCAGTGTTAATTTTATTTGGCCCAAAAAAGTTACCGGAAATTGGGAAAGCTTTAGGGGAAACGTTAAAAGAATTTAAAAAATCAACAAAAGAATTGACTGATGAGGCATTTCAAGAGAAAGAAAAAAATAAATAAATAAAAGAATATGCTGAAGTTTTTCTCGGAATGGATAAATAAAGTGTGGTGAACGAGATGGAAGATCGGGAAATGAGCGTAGTAGAACATATTGTTGAGCTTCGCAAACGAGTAATATATACAGTATTATCCTTTGTATTATTTTTAATTATTGGATTTACTTTTACGAAGGATATTTATTTTTGGCTTGTAAAAGATTTACCAATGAAATTAACTGTTCTCGGTCCAAGTGATGTGTTGTGGATTTTTTTCTCGATTGCTACAGTATTTGCTATCGTTTGTACAATTCCTTTTGCTGCGATACAAATTTGGTTATTTGTAAAACCAGGTTTACATCCCAATGAACAAAAAATGACATTAATGTATATACCGGTATTGTCTATATTATTTATAGCAGGCCTATCTTTCGGTTATTTTATCGTCATGCCATTTTTATTTCATTTCCTAACTACAATTGGTAATGAGATGTTTAATACGATGTTTACAACGGAAAAATATTTTCATTTCGTATTAAATTTAACAGTTCCGTTTGCTGTTATATTTGAATTACCTGTAGTTGTTATGTTTTTAACGAGTATAGGTCTTCTAACGGCAGAATTTCTTCAGAAAATAAGAAGATATGCTTATGTCGTGTTGATTATAATTGCATCATGTATATCGCCGCCAGATTTTTTATCACATAGTTTAGTAGCGGTACCGCTTATTTGTATTTATGAAATCAGTATCGCTTTATCAAAGATAGTTAGTAAACGAAAACAGAAAAGAGAAGAAATACAGTCGAAAAGTGCCTCGTTATAAAGGCACTTTTTAATTTATTTGTTATACTCTAGCTATAATTGTATACAATATATAGAAGGAAAAAATTATAGAATCTCCAAAATTTAGACAAACTTTTCATTTTTATAAGTTTATACTGAAGTTATCAAGCTATATATGGATAATAAGACTCCCGTCTCAAAGGATATATAGGACAGGGTTCGAATTAGGTGGATATAAATGAAGTATTAACTTCTAAATGGGGCAGCTTAAGGATATTTTAGTATTCATAGGAAACCTACACTAAAAAACGTGTTAAAGAATAAAGTGGAGGAAGTTCAAAAATCCAACGAAAAAGAGGATTGATATTGTGATTACGAAAAGTTTTTATTTCACTCATGCAACAGGGAATTGTATTAAAATATTTGAAATCCCTGTCCTACAAACACAGCATCCATTAGCGTTTCTAATTCAGTCTCGTCTTCAATTGTTTATTGCGAAAATTCAAAAACATAAAAACCCAAGATTCTCGTACTCTTTCCGTGAATATTTACAAAGTTGTTTGAAGTGGAATGATTATTCAAATGTATATAAGACAAATACTCTTGAAAAGAATGCATAATACACAGCAGGGACAGAGTTAGATAGGCTCTGTCTTTTTTATTTTAGGTATAAAAATATAATTAATTTGGTGAAATTCATTCGAAATTGTTGAAAGCATCGGGAATGCTAGTATAATAACAGGGAGAGCGTATTGGAAAGGGAAGAATATAATATGCAAAAAATTAAAATTGTAACAGATTCAACGGCAGATTTATCAAAAGATATAATTGAGAAGTATGATATTCATGTTTTACCATTATCTATTTCTGTAAATGGACAAACATACTTAGATCGTGTAGATTTGCAACCGGATGAATTTATTGAAGAAATGATTAAATCAGAAGAATTACCAAAAACATCACAACCGGCTATGGGTACATTTGTAGAAATGTATGACAAGCTAGGCGAAGATGGAAGTGAAGTACTTTCCATTCATATGACAGGTGGAATGAGCGGTACTGTCGCAACAGCGAATAGCGCTGCATCAATGACAGATACAAAAGTAACAGTTGTTGATTCTCAATTTATTACACATGCTTTAGCATATCAAGTAATTGAAGCGGCAAAAATGGCAAAAGAAGAATGCTCACTAGAAGATATTTTAAAACGTATTGATGAAGTAAGAAAGAATACTCGTTTATATGTTGTCGTAGATACATTAGAAAACTTAGTAAAAGGTGGACGCATCGGTAAAGGTAAGGCACTTATTGGTTCTTTACTTAATATTAAACCAATTGCAAGTTTAGAAGGCGGCGTATATAATCCGGTAACGAAAGTACGTAGCCAAGGGCAGATTGTAAAAACGTTGGCTAAACTATTCGAGGAAGATACTGCTGGAAAAGTGGTGAAAGCTGTTGCGATTCCACATGCTAAAGCAATTCCTTTAGCAGAAAGTGTAAAAGCTGCTGTTGAAAAAGTGAATGGATTCACTCAATCAGAGATTTTCTATACAACACCAGTTATCAGTACTCATACAGGACCAGGAGCAATTGGTTTTATGTATTTAGCAGAGTAATAAAAAAGATATTTTAAGTAGCTTTTTTATTATTTCAGGACAGAAAATAAGAAATGAGAAGGGCAATACAGGCGCTACCGCTAATTATATAGCGAGTCTGTAAATAATCTTTCATGGAAAACACCCTTTTCAATTTTTTAAAGTATATGATAAATTACTCGTAAAAATTAGTACTATTATACATGAGAAGTTTCTGTGATTTTTACTGGTTCTTTAACGGGGACAATAGGGCTATAAGTGAAAGTTTGACCTAAAAAGAGAACATGTAGCTGTTCCCACGGTAGCATTCGTAAATTCCAGTTATTTCGTAGTCGTGTTACTGCTTCCCTTGGTGTTTCATCTGCTAAAGCAAAAGTACCGTAGTGCATGGGAATGAAATGTGTAGCTTTTATATCTAGATAGGCTTGCACAGCTTCTTCTGGTGAAACGTGAGACACTTTCATAAACCATTCTGGTTCATAGGCACCAATTGGCATAAGTGCAATATCGATTGAAAAACGTTTGCCGATCTCTTTAAATCCTTGGAAATAACCACTATCACCACAAAAATAAATGGTTTCTGAAGAAGTCATATTATCAATGATCCACCCTCCCCAGTGAGAGGTGTTCATATCAAATAATGTTCTTCTCGTCCAGTGCTGGGCAGGTACGAAGTGAAAAGAGACTTCATCAATTGTTGTACTTTCCCACCAGTTGTATTCTTCTACATTGGTGAATTTTTTACGAGTAAATAATTTTTTTAGCCCAATAGGAACAAGGTATAAGGCATCATCATTTAGTTGACGAAGAGATGAAAAGTCTAAATGATCGTAATGACCGTGTGAAATAAGAACGATATCGATTTTAGGTAGTTCTTTTATAGTGAGCCCTGGCTCAGTAAGTCGTGGAACTAACTTTAATTTATTTGCCCATACTGGATCTGTTAAAATATTTAAGCCGTTCGTTTGAATGAGAAAAGTTGAATGACCAATCCATGTGACAGTCGTTTTTTCAAAGTTATTTAGTAGAAATTTACTTTGTTTAACAGGTGATTGTTCTACTAGAAAAGAAAAGTCTTTTTTGTTTTGCTTTCTCTCTTTACGCCAACGTAAGAAGGAGCGAATTGATTTTTTTGTACTTGCATTATCCATATTTTCATAGCGCTTTGCCATGAACATCACCTCATTTAAAATCGTTGTAGTTGTATTGTACCGAAATGTTGTTAAGGAATACAGTGTTTAACATGGATTAATGTTTAAGCAATTGTAAAAAAATAGGGGGATTTATTTACAAATTTAACAATGAACTTCGTTTCGCAAATAATGGTTAGAGAAATAATAGTAGTAAAATATATTTTGTCTAGTAATTCGCTTGAAATAAAGAAGTAACATACGTAAATTCGTACGATTTCGTGAACAAATGATGTAAACAATTTTCTCATAGTGTTTACTTTTGTTATGATATACATAACTTACATAAATTAAGGATAGAGAAGAGAGGTTTAATAATGAAGCGTTATCAAAAGTTAATTGGTCTTATGGTTGTATTTTGTCTCTTTGTACTTGCAGGTTGTAGCAGTTCAGGGTCAAAATTACGTAAACCGTTAAACTGGGATTTAGAAACTTTCCAATTTACAAATCAAGAAGGAAAGCCGTTTGGTACAAAAGATTTAAAAGGGAAAGTCTGGGTAGCTGATTTCATGTTTACAAGCTGTCAAACGGTTTGTCCGCCAATGACTGCTAATATGGCGAAATTACAGAAAATGGCTAAGGAAGAGAAATTAGACGTTCAGTTTGTTTCGTTTAGTGTAGACCCTGAACTTGATAAACCAGAAAATTTGAAAGCATTCATTCAAAAGTTTACAGAGGATACAAGTAATTGGAACTTGTTAACAGGTTATTCACTGGAGGATATTACAAAGTTTTCAAAAGATAACTTCCAATCGCTTGTAGATAAACCAGAGAATGGGCAAGTAATACACGGTACATCATTTTTCTTAGTCGATCAAAATGGAAAAGTAATGAAAAAATATAGCGGCATTAGCAATACGCCATACGAAGATATTATACGTGATATGAAGCGATTAGCTGATTAAAAAGAAGGGTGCTAAGCACCCTTCTTTTATTAGTATTCAGTCTATGGATAATATGTCATGCTGTTGTGGTAATTTCGGTGCGCGAATTTCTAATACACCGTTTTGATAAGAAGCTTTCGTTGCTTTTTTATTAATTAAATATGGTAACTTAATAATTCTTGACGCTTCTGAAATGGAACGTTCCCGGCGATAATAGTTATGAGATGTCTGTTCTTCTTCCGTCTCTTCAAGTATATCTTCTTTTACAGAGACTTTTAAGTATTCGCTTTGTATTTCAATTTGAATTTGTTCTTTTTGTATACCTGGTAGTTCGGCTGTAACGACGAGTTCGTCACCAACTTCGTATAAATCTACTGGGAATGTTAATAAACGGTTTCCTTTTTGGAAAAAATGATTTAAATCAGCAATTACGCCACGAAGAGGTGTTTGTTCGAAAAAATCATCAATTTGTTTTAAATAATTACGAACCGGTGGGCGAGAAGAATCTTTTTTTTCTTCACTCATGGTATTACCTCCTAGAAATCAATTTGCAATATCATATGACAAAAGCGGAGAAAGGTGAGTGCCTAGTTTTCATGTTTTCATAAAAAAATGTTAAAAATGTGAAATGGAGTGAGTTTTTTATAGTTTTTGGTCGCCATATTCAGTTGATTATGCTAGTATAAATAGGGTTGATATAGTAGTATTGAGACAGAATGAAAACTGAAAGAGGGTAAGAAGTATGTGTGGTTTTGTAGGATGTTTATGTGAAAACCCTAGAGAGTTTTCAGAAACAGAAAAACATCAATTTGAAAATATGAACACGATGATTTTCCACCGCGGTCCAGATGACGAAGGATATTTTCGTGATGAACATGTACAATTTGGCTTCCGCCGTTTAAGTATCATTGACTTAGAGGCAGGACATCAGCCGTTAACTTATGAAAATGATCGATATGTAATTATTTTTAATGGTGAAATTTACAATTATGTAGAACTACGTGAAATGTTACTTGAAAAAGGTGCAACTTTTGCTACACAATCTGATACAGAAGTTATCATTGCATTGTATGCACATATGAAAGAAAAATGTGTAGACTACCTTCGTGGTATGTTCGCATTTATGATTTGGGATCGTGAAGAAAAGACACTTTTCGGTGCACGTGACCACTTCGGTATTAAGCCTTTATACATCGCACAACAAGGTGATACTACATTCTTCGCATCTGAGAAGAAAAGTATTATGCATGTAATGGAAGACAAAGGGGTAAACCCAAAGTCACTACAACACTACTTTACGTACCAATATGGTCCAGAGCCAGAAACATTAACAATTGATGTTAACAAAATTGAGCCTGGTCATTACTTCGTAAAAGAAATCGGTAAAGAGATGGAAATCCATCGCTACTGGAATCCTTATTTCAACGCTTCAAGCGCAACGAAAGAGGAGCATATCCAAGCAATTCGTGATGTATTATACGATTCTGTAAAAGTACATATGCGTAGTGATGTACCAGTAGGTTCTTTCTTATCTGGTGGTATCGATTCATCTATTATTGCTTCTATCGCAAGAGAAATGAATCCAAATCTATTAACATTCTCTATTGGTTTCGAACAACGTGGTTTCAGTGAAGTTGATGTTGCGAAAGAAACTGCTGAGAAATTAGGAGTTAAAAACCATAACGTATTCATTACAGCGCAAGAATTTATGGATGAGTTCCCAAAAATCATTTGGCATATGGATGATCCTTTAGCGGATCCAGCAGCTGTACCATTGTATTTCGTTGCGAAAGAAGCGCGTAAACACGTAACGGTTGTTCTTTCTGGTGAAGGTGCAGACGAGTTGTTTGGTGGATATAACATTTATCGTGAGCCAAACTCGTTAAAAATGTTCTCTTACATTCCTAGCCCAGGAAAGAGTGTTCTAAAGGCATTAAGTGGTGCTCTTAAAGAAGGGTTTAAAGGAAAAAGCTTCTTAGAGCGTGGATGTACGCCAATCGAAGAGCGTTACTATGGAAATGCGAAAATCTTCCGTGAAGAAGAGAAAGCTGAATTAATGAAGTATTACGATGAAAGTGTTAACTATATGGATATCACGAAACCATTGTATAACGAAATTAAAGATTATGATGATGTAAGTAAAATGCAGTACATTGATATGTTCACATGGTTACGCGGCGATATTTTATTAAAAGCTGATAAAATGACGATGGCAAATTCATTAGAACTTCGTGTACCGTTCTTAGATAAAGAAGTATTTGACGTTGCATCTAAAATTCCGACAGAATTTAAAATTGCAAACGGAACAACGAAAGCTATATTACGTGAAGCTGCTCGTGGAATTGTTCCGGATCACGTGTTAGATCGTAAAAAGCTTGGATTCCCAGTACCAATTCGTCACTGGTTAAAAGATGAAATGCACGATTGGGCTGTAAATATTATTAAAGAAAGCAAAACTGAGCATTTAATCGAAAAACAGTATGTATTAAACTTACTGGAAGCACATTGTGCAGATAAAGGCGATTATAGCCGTAAAATTTGGACTGTACTTGCGTTTATGGTATGGCATCAAATTTATGTTGAGCATAAATACGATACGAATAAGTTCCACGAAGAAACAAAGCGTGCGTATAGCTTAGTTTAATAAAAAACCTTAAGGTCGCATTCGATCTTAAGGTTTTTTTCATAAATTGCATTTATTATTGATACAATAATAGTAAAAGGATGGACAACATATGATTACGTTTGAGAAAGTAAATACAGAAAATGAAAGCGCTGTAAAAGAAATGTTTCACTCACACAGCTTAGATGAGAAAAAGGTTCAGTATTGTGTAAAGGTTGATGATACATATATTGGCGTAATAGATTATAGCGTTCAAGAAGAGAGTGCTATTTTGTCACAGTTAATTATTCATTTTGATTATCAAGGTTATGGATACGGGACAAATACGTATTTTACATTTGAAGAAATGATGAGACAGAGAAATGTGAAAGAAATAAAAGTATTGCAAGAGATGTTTACGGAACAAGCTAAATCTTTCATAGAGGGATCTGGTTTTATTGAGGAAAATGGAATATATGTAAAGAAAATATAGTGAATATTGATTAGGTGATGATATGAATATAAGGTAGGTGGACGTATGACGATAACTTCTGGTCTTGTATTAGTTGGAGGTTGTTTTATAGTAGCAGAACTATGCCAGACTTTTATTCGGAAAAGAATGTATAAGAAGAGAAGACCATATGAATTACAATATATTCCCGTATTTTTAATTTTGTTTTGTATGCTATTTGTATTGCAAAACATAACGTATTTCCCACCTCTTTTGAACATCTTTTTGAAGTTTGGGTTGCTATATAGCGGCGGTGGGATATTTCTTTTATTTCTTTTATTTTGCATACGTTACATCCATTATCAATCGTATATATTCATTTTAAATTGGCTAAAGCAAAGCGATAGAAACCGCCTTACATAAGGGGGTTTTTTTATTTGTACTTGTAACGGAACTTGTACAATTAACATAAAATAGGACGAGTAGAAATGAAAGCTTATTACAATAAAGAAAGGAACGAAAAAGATATATGAAACTTGTTATAGACGCAGGGCATGGTGGATATGATTCTGGTGCTGTTGGTAATGGGTTAGTGGAAAAAGAGTTAACACTTCAAATTGCTAGACGTGTGCGAGATATTTTATCTGCAAATTATCCAATCAATATTAAAATGACACGTGATAGTGATGTGTTTATCTCTTTATCAGAACGTGCTAATATTGCTAATTCATTTGGTGCAGATTATTTTATCTCATTTCACATTAATAGTGGCGGTGGAACTGGATTTGAAAGTTATATTTACAACGCGCTATCTAATAGTAGTTCCGCATATGAAAAGCAACAAAAAATGCATGCATCAGTCAATCCTGTATTAACAAAATACGGTCTTCGTGACCGAGGAGCCAAAAAAGCAAATTATGCGGTACTAAGAGAGACTGCAATGGATGCAATTTTAACAGAGACTGCCTTTATTGATACAACGTTTGATGCTAATTTATTGAAAAATCCACAATTTATCGAAGATCTAAGCCAAGCGTATGCAAACGGAATAGCAGCTATTTTTGGAGTAGCTCCAAATCCGAATCCTCCAAATCCACAACCAACACCACAAACGAAGGGGATTGCCTATATACTTGGGAAAAATGTGAATTTAAGAAGTGGCCCATCAACGTCTTCTTCAGTTATTCGTCAACTAAACGCCCCAGAATCGTATGTCGTATATCAGGAAAGTAACGGATGGTTAGACTTAGGAAATGGACAATGGGTGTATAATGACCCTTCGTACATTAATTTTGTAAAGACGAGCAATAGTGATGGAAGTCCAATTGGTGTCGCTTATATACAAGGAACGAATGTGAACTTAAGAAGTGGTCCATCAACATCTTCTTCAGTTATTCGTAAATTAAATAATCCAGAATCTTATTTAGTATATATTAATCAAAACGGTTGGTTGAACCTTGGTGGAAATCAATGGGTGTATAATGATCCATCATATATTAAATATAATCAATATTAGGAAATGAGTTTATAATGTAATACGAATGCGTATTTATGTATAACGTAGATACGCATTTTAAGAACGTTTATTATTTTCATACTTATACACTTTATTTTAAAAATAAACATTTGAATAGCGGATAGAATCTAAAATGTATATATTGAAAAAGTTTTCTGATATACATTGACAATGTATGTAATATACATTAATCTTTAATTGTTAATGATAATCGATTTCATCTAGGGAGGACATATGGTACATAGTAAAAAAATATTTATGTTCTGCATTATGATACTTATGGTAATAATCGCAGGGTGTAGCAAAGAAGAGAAAAAAGAAAATGATACATCGGCTAAAGCAAAAGATTCGTATACTGTAAAGCATGCAATGGGTGAAACAACAGTAAATGGTACACCTAAAAAAGTAGTTGTTTTAACAAATGAGGGTGCGGAGGCGCTTTTAGCTGTCGGAGTAACACCAGTTGGAACTACAAAACCACGTGCTGGTGATGAATGGTATCCTCATTTAGCGAAAGATTTAAAAGATACGAAAGTTGTAGGTACTGAGCGTGATATTAATTTAGAGGCAGTTATGAAGCTTAAGCCAGATTTAATTATCGGGAATAAAATGCGTCATGAAAAAATATATGAGCAATTGAACGAAATAGCGCCAACTGTGTACGCTGAAACATTGCGCGGGGATTGGAAAGAAAACTTTACACTCTATACAAAAGCTGTAAATAAAGAAAAAGAAGGGCAAAAGGCTCTTGAAGATTATAAAAAACGTATTGAAGGAATGAAAGAGAAGTTAGGAGATAAATTGAATTCTAAAGTTTCTATTATTCGCTTCGTACCAGGTGACGTTCGTATTTATCAGAAAAACTCATTCTCAGGTGCTGTTTTAAATGATATTGGATTTAAGCGACCACCACTACAAGATAAAGATGAGTTTGCGATAAAAGGAATTACAAAAGAGCAAATTCCGAATATGGATGGGGACTACATATTCTACTTCACATCTGATAAAGATGCGGATAAGAATAACGAAGGAACCACGTTAGCAAAAGAATGGACAGAAGACCCACTCTTTAAGCAGCTGCAGGCTTCTAAAGACAATAAAGTATTCCAAGTGGATGAAGTAATTTGGAATACAGCAGGCGGTATTAAAGCTGCAAACTTAATGCTAGATGATATTGAAAAATATTTTTTGAAATAAATGAATGGTTGAGTGCATCACTTTAAATAGGTGATGTACTTTTTTTGTTTAGTTAAATACAGAAAATTCCTTCTTTTAAGTGTGGATAAGTTGTACAATAAAACCAATCATGGAATAAAGGAGTGGAAAGGAATGAAAGCTACTCATAAAGATTGGATTTTGTTTAACGGAAGAATTGTAAATACGAAAGAAGAACAGCCGATGGTTGCGTTGGAAGAGCGAGGACTCCAATTTGGTGATGGTATATATGAAGTATTTAGGCTATACGATGGGAAGCCTCATTTATTAGACTTACATTTGGAACGCTTTTTTAAATCTATGAGGGAAATAAATATTGTTCCGCCGTTTACAAAGGAAGGGTTAGTTGAAGAACTTCATCAAATGATTGAAAGAAATCAATTTCAAGAGGATGGGAATGTGTATCTTCAAATATCACGTGGAGCTCAAGCTCGAAATCATGTGTATGAAAAAGATTTACAGCCAACATATTTTGCGAATATTGTTTTGTTTCCAAGACCTACCGCTACTATGGAACAAGGAATAAAGGTTACTGTAGAAGAGGATATACGCTGGAAGTTCTGTCATATAAAATCTTTAAACCTTCTACCTAATATCATGATTAAAAATAAAATAAACGAGCAAGGGTATCAAGAAGCGATATTAGTACGAGATGGAGTTGTAACAGAAGGGTGTCATTCGAATTTCTTTATGGTGAAAAATAATAAATTAATTACACATCCGGCCGATAATTTCATTCTACATGGCATTACTCGTCACTACGTTATTACATTAGCGAAAGCTTTACATATTGAAGTAGAAGAGCGTGAATTCTCATTGCAAGAAGTATACGAGGCTGACGAATGTTTCTTTACAGCGACACCACTTGAAATATTCCCTGTTGTTCAAATTGGTGATGAGAAGTTTGGAAGCGGAGAAAGAGGACCAATTACGAAAAAACTACAAGCTGCATATGAAGAAAGTATTAGTTTGTTTAAAGTGACAAATTAATAATGAGGGAAAAAGCTGGTATTCCCCCAGCTTTTTTTCATGATATAATTCAACCATAGGACAAGTTTTGAAAACGCTGTAAAAAGGGGATTTAATATATGAATTATGAAGATTTTAAAGAAGTAATTCACGGTAGACGAAGTGTTAGAAAGTTTACAGAACAAGAAGTATCCACTAGTGATATAAAAGAAATTATTGATTGTGCTCGTTATGCACCGAGTGATACGAACTCACAAACGTGGGAGTTCTTGGTCATTATGAACAGAGAGAAAATTAAAGAAATTGAACAAATGACATGGGATGCATTACATAAACTTGCGGCAAAAGCAGCAGAAAATGGAGAAGAGAAAGCAGGGAAATTACTTACACGTTCTTTCGGTCCATATGCGACAGCTTTCTCTGAGGCGCCAGTATTAATCGTATGTTTGGCAACACCATATGAATCAAAGTTTCGTGAAAAGATATTTGATCCAATTGCCTTCGTTCCTGATTCAGTATGGGAAGAGGAAGGAATTAAGAGTAGCTGTTTAGCAGCACAAAACTTAATGTTGGCTGCCCATGCGAGAGGACTAGGTACCTGTCCAATGACAGGACCTGTATTATTAGCTCAAGATGAACTGCGACAATATTTACAAATTGAGCCTCAAAAACAAATTAATATGGTAATTTCACTCGGGTTTCCGAAAGATAAGCCGAAGAAACTTTCGCGAAAAGAAGTTGATGAGATCACAACATTTATTTTCTAAATGTTATGTAGAAAAGACATTGAAATGACAATGTCTTTTTATTTTGAATGGATATTTTTTTAGTAAATTGGGCTAAAATGATGAATAGAGTGGAATTACTATTTATTTCTTTAAAAAAATTAATGTTCTTAAAATGAAAGTATGGTACAGTAATCGTGAGCAAGCTAATATTTGTTCATGAAAGTGTTAAAAACTAGTTTTAAAATCAAGAAGTTATTTTTGTATAATAAATTATAATGAAATAACAGGGGGAATGAATTTTGAAGAAATTCATAATCGCTGGATTGTCTGTATTGTTATTAGTAGGCTGTGGTACTCCAAAGGAAAAAGAGGATGCACAGTCAAACCAGGAAGAACAAGTTGTAAATGCAAGTGATGAGAATATGGTCGTATTTCCTGAAGGAGCAGTGCCAATCGGAGAAGGGAAAGTAAAAGTAACTACTCCAGATGGTACTTCTGAAAATGGCAATATACCAACTGTATTCATAAAAAAGGATACTTTAATTCAGCAAGTCGAATTAGAACTTTCCAATTTTCAAAACGATAAAGAAACATTTGTATTTGTAGATCAAATATTTGCAGATAAACATCAAGTAACTAGTACAACACAGACAACAGTACAATTAAAAGAAAAGACGCTTGAGACAGGTAGTCATACGATTACCGCAGCTCAGTTTGAAAACAATGACCCAAAAGGAAAAGTCATTAGCTTGAATCAAGCGATGTTTGAAACGAAGCCTGCGTCTTAATATGGAAAAAAGTACATTACTCAAAAGTAGTGTACTTTTTAGTTTGGATTGAATTATGTCATTGAGAATAATTTGTTTCACTTTCTAGTACGAATGAATAGAAAGAACTTATTCTTTACTATCATGTAAGAGGAAGGGATTGAAAGTTTGAAACGAGTTATTCGTATTTTCTTATTTATTATAATGTTTTCGGTCATTTGGTTTACTTTACAAGAGGCGGTTGAAGTTACGCTCAATTATCACATTCATGACTTGTTAATTGGAGCTGTATGTTTTGTCATTGTGTATCGGTTTTATCCCGCCTTAACGGACAATAAGAACCCCACCTAAAAATTCGGCACATGCGAGGAAGTTAGGTGGGAGATCAACTTGCCCGTAAAAGCCCGATTAGTGAAGGATAATACCCCCCTATGATTAAAGTTACGCTTTATGATAAACTCGGATTAAGGTAAGTATTGAGTTGGAAATGTAGGGATTTCATTTGAAATGTCGAATAGTACATACGATGTCGTAATAACAAATTTTCTATTGTTTACTGTGAAACAGAAGAAGGAGAGATTGTAGTTATGAAAAGAGCTCTTATAAATATTGATTATACATATGATTTTGTAGCTGAAAAAGGTGCTTTAACATGCGGGAAACCAGGTCAAGAAATTGAGAAGGAACTTGTAAGTGTAACGAAACAATTTATTGAAAAAGGTGATTACGTAGTATTTGCGATCGATAAACATGAAGACAATGATGTATATCATCCAGAAGCGAAATTGTTTCCGCCTCATAATATAGCAGGTACAAATGGAAGAGACTTATTTGGTGAATTACAAGATGTATACGATAAATATAAAAATGCAGAGAATGTATACTATATGGACAAAACACGTTACAGTGCTTTTGCAGGAACAGATCTAGAAATGAAGCTAAGAGAAAGAGGAATAGAAGAAGTTCATCTTGTAGGTGTATGCACAGATATTTGTGTTCTTCATACGGCAGTAGATGCTTATAATAAAGGATTTAAAATTGTTGTATATGAAAAGGCAGTTGCATCTTTTAATGCGCAAGGACATGAGTATGCACTTGGACATTTTAAATCTTGTTTAAATGCAGAAGTGAAGTGAAAAAAAGAGGCCTTCAAAAGGTCTCTTTTTCACATTTAAATAGAGACGACTTGCTGTTGAATTAACTTTTTAATGAACGGGCTAATCTTTTCTGGTAGCCCATTTAAATCAAAAAATTGTACATGTAATGATTTAGCTTCGTCTGCTTTTAACGAGGTGAGTATTGCGGACTTAAAAGAAAGTCGTTTATAAAAAATTCTATTGTAATATCCCTTTAGAGGATTAAAAAGGGTTATAGTAAATAGAAAAGAACATCTGAAGTTGAAAGATTGATTAAAGGGTTATATTGTTGAAGATGAACAATGAATACAAATACATAGTTAAGAAAGTACGATTTAAGATCAGGATAAAAGATGTTTCGAAAACAAGTGTTGAGATGATAAATGCGTATTTAAAATATAGTAGCTTTGTATGAAATTTTTATTAGTAAGGAAGTGGATGGATGAGTTTATTAACGTATACTGAAGAGTTTTTTAATTATGTAAGGGAATTTTTACTTTTAAGGTTTTTACTATTTGCTTTAGTTCTTATCATTATTTCTTTTGTTATAAATCGCATTATTGATTGGTTTTTTAGAAAATCAAGCTTTTTTGATGAAGAGGTAGAGCAGACAATTCAAAGTGTAATTCGATCTATTTTTAGGTATATCATTATCATCAGTCTTATCATATATTTAATTAGTCAATTTGTAGATATAAAAAGTATTATTGCAGGTGCAGGGATAGCGGGAGTTGTCATCGGTTTTGCTGCACAACAGATGCTAAAAGATGTAATATTAGGCTTTGCAAGATTAGCGGACAAAGAGTTCCGTGTTGGCGATTTTGTTACTTTTAACGGAACAAATTCAGGAACCATTGAGGAAATTAGTATTCGTTTTATGCAAATTCGTGAATGGTCAGGAAAACTCCTTACCATACCACACGGAGAGATTAGAACGATACAAAATTTTAATAAAGGATGGATGCGAGTTATTGAACGCATCACGGTAAGTTATCAGGAAGATCCTACAAGAGTTAAGGAATTGTTAGAAGAAGTGTGTGTTATTTGTAATGAAAAATTGGATCAAGGTCTTTATAGAGTAGATGATGAAGCTGTTGAACCATTTAAATATGTTGGAGTTACAGACTTAAATCCTAATCTTAAATATGTTGGATATGAATTTTGTATTACAGGTTTGATTAAACCGGAAGATTATTTTGAAACTTCTAGACAAGTAAGATTTGAATTAATGTCTATTTTTCATAAAAATCAAGTGCAAATGCCAGCAGCGAATATGTTCGTTAACACTGAAAGTTTACAGAATATCCATGTGGGACAATCTTTATCAGACAGTTAATGAAAACTAGCTAATTTCTGTTTTGGTTTAGAATTTAGATTTGTAAATCAGTAGATTTGAATGAACTGTATGGGATATCTCCGAAAAAAGAGCTGAAGGAATTCGGTTCTTTTTTGTTTGTAGTATTTTGAAATTTCTTAATGTTATAATGGTAGTTGGTGATGAGAATGAACATAGATGAAAAAGAGATGCATCGTTTAGAGGCATTAAAAGAAATTGCTGAGTTACTAAATGAAGCAACAAACTTACAGGAAATGTTAGGAAAAGTATTACATACATTATTACAAGTTATGAATTTACAAACAGGGTGGATATTCTTTATTGATGAAAGTGGAAAGCATCGTATACTTGTAGACCAAAACTTACCCCCAGCTCTTACGTGGCAGGAAAAGAAGCCGATGTGTGAAGGCGATTGTTGGTGTGTAGAACGTTTTGTGAATGGAAGATTGGAAAAAGCAACAAATATTATTGAATGTAAACGAATAGAGGATGCGATTGAATGTAATTGGGGCGAGACAGAAGATGTTACACATCATGCGACAATCCCGCTAAGATCTGGATCAGAGAAATTTGGTCTATTAAATGTAGCCTCGCCTCATAAAACACATTTTTCAGAGGAGGAGTTAGCGTTATTAGAAGCGATTGCATTTCAAATTGGAACGACAATACAACGTATTCAATTAGTTGAGAAAGAACGAAAATATGTAGTTGTAGCTGAAAGAAATCGATTGGCTCGTGATTTACATGATTCTGTTAAACAATTGTTATTTTCAATTATGCTAACAGCGAAAGGGACTCTAAATATGACGAAGGATAGAGACTTGCAAGAGATGTTAAGTTATATTGGAGAATTATCACAGGAAGCATTACAAGAGATGACACTTTTGATTTGGCAATTAAGGCCTGAAGGATTAGAGAAAGGTTTAGCAGAAGCGATTCAAAATTACGGAAAACTGTTAGGGATTCAAGTGGAAGTTCGAATTGATGGAATGGTTTTAATTGAAGATGAAATAGAAGAAGTTTTATGGCGTATAAGCCAAGAGGCATTACATAATTGTAAAAAACATGCCTCATGTGAAAAAGTATGTGTTCATTTAAGGATAGAAAATAATAAGTTGCATTTTTACATAGAAGATAACGGAATAGGATTTATACAGGATCAAGTAAGAGAGTCAGCACTTGGCTTGAAAAGCATGAAAGAACGAATTGAATTAATGAGGGGAATTTTTCGAATAAAAGCAGAACCGGAAAAGGGGACAAAGATAGAAATTCAATTACCGGTTTGAGAGGGAGAACGTCAGTGAAAATTAAATTATTACTTGTAGAAGATCATCATATCGTTCGAAGGGGACTCGTATTCTTTTTGAAGACGAGAGAAGAATTTGAAATTATTGGGGAAGCAGCAAATGGTGAAGAAGCATTAACATTCGTCCAAGCAGAAAGGCCAGATGTAGTATTAATGGATTTATCAATGCCGAAAATGGATGGTATTGAAGCGACAAAACGTATAAAACAATACGATGAGACAATAAAAATTCTTATGCTCAGTAGTTTTTCAGAACAAGATTACGTTTTACCAGCATTAGAAGCTGGGGCAGATGGTTATCAATTAAAAGAAGTGCAGCCAGATCAACTCGTTGCGTCAATCGTTGCGGTATATCAAGGAAATGCAAATTTTCACCCGAAAGTAACACCAGCACTATTAGGACGATCAGCAGTCAAGAAAGAAAAAGAGAATCCTTTTTCTATGTTAACAAAAAGGGAGCAAGAAGTACTTCGTGAAATTGCGAAGGGAAGAAGCAATAAGGAGATTGCAGCAGAACTTCATATTACAGAACAAACTGTGAAAACACACGTTTCTAACGTATTGGCTAAATTGGAAGTAGATGATCGTACACAAGCTGCCTTATACGCAGTAAAGCATGGGGAAAACTAGAAATAAGTATGAATAATTGTGTCATATATTACGGTAGAATACATAGGAGCAAATAAAATGTATAGAGATGCCGAATAAAGGTTTTTCTTCTTTCAATAATTAGGTACAATAAAGTGAAACTTTAATCAGTGGGGGGCCATCCCCACTGATTATTAGTTGAACCAATCGGGTTTTTACGGGCAGTTGATCTCCCACCTAACTCCCTTGCATTCATCGAATTTTGAGGTGGGAGTCTTACTGCCCGTTAATACGGGATAAAGCTACTATGGAAGGGGAAGATACGCTATGCCTGGTACAAAAAGTGGGATTGGAAAGATTCAGGCTTCGTTAAATGGTTTATCACCGAAATTACGAAGTATTGCCGAACATATTTTGAAACATCCACAAGATGTTGTACATAAATCGATTACGGAATTAGCGGAAGTTACGAATAGTTCCGAAGCAACGATATTCCGCTTATGCAAACACTTAGGTTTTCAAGGGTTCCAAGACTTGAAAATTACATTAGCTCGTGAGATTGTACATACCCCGATGCAAAATATTCATGAGGAAGTATCGGTAGAAGATAATATTGTCACTGTTGCTAAAAAAGTTTTTCATTCACATATTACAGGACTGCAAGATACATTACATTTGTTAAACGATAACGCGTTGGAACAGGCAGTAAGTGCGCTGAATGAAGCGAAACGAATTGAGTTTTATGGAAATGGTGGTTCAGGTATTATTGCGATGGATGCTTATCATAAGTTTATGAGAACGGGTATTTCTTGTATTGCTCATACGGATTCGCATTTTCAAATTATGGGAGCTGGCTTGTTGACAAAAGAAGCGGTGGTCATTGCAATTTCTCATTCAGGCAGTAATAAAGGTTTACTTGAAGCGTTAGAAGTAGCGAAAGCAAGAGGGGCCAAAATTATTGCGATTACGAGCTATCAAAAATCGGCATTAAGCCAACTTGCTCATATAACATTATATACTTCGACGCGTGAGACGGAATTTCGTACAGAAGCAAGTTCGTCACGATTAGCGCAGCTTAGTTTATTAGATACTTTGTATGTGGGATTGTCATTGCAGCGACAAGAGGAAACACTACAAAATTTACAAAGTATACGTGAAACTATTTCGATGAAGCGAATATAAAGGGCTCTTATCTATTTATATTTAGGTTAGATAGGTTAAGTAGTTGATAATAAAAGGACCACACATATTAGACATATCTAATATGTGTGGTCCTTTATTTAATTTCTTATTGAACTAACGCACTCAGTTAGCTTAACAAATAATACTCAATATTTTTAGACTATTTTGTTCTCTGTTCCATTTAGAATTCTCTTTATATTGTGTCGATGAAGAATGATTATTGATACGATTATTAGTAGAGAAAGTGCTATGATAACTTTATCTTCAAATATTAGACTATAAATAAATAATGCTATACCAGCCAACATTGAACTTAGTGATACATACTTAGTAAATAACAAAGTTAGCACAAACACAACAAAACCAACCAAAACACCTAAAGGTGACAAAAATAAAAAAACTCCAGTTGCTGTCGCAACAGCTTTTCCACCTTTAAAACTAGCAAATACAGAAAATATGTGTCCCAATATGGCTAATAAACCACATACAATAGGGTTAATCGTAGAACTAAGTATTACTGGAAGTAAACAAGCAAATGTACCTTTTAATATATCAGCAATTGCAACAATTACTCCTGCTTTTATGCCTAAAACTCTATAAGCATTAGTTGCACCAAGATTACCACTACCATAATCACGAATATCTTTCTTATAAAACATTTTACCGACTATTAAAGCAAATGAAATTGAGCCTATTAAATAACTTAAAATCAGAGTTAAAATGTTCAAAGTAGTATTATCTCCTCACTTAGTTTATTATTTTAAGTATTTCTAATTGTTGTATATTTTTTCCTGCAATCCTTCTTGCGTTAAACTGCTTGTTAGTTGAAGAAGAATTATATCCTCTTAAAGTAGTCAGTAAGCTTCTCATTTTCTTTTTCACGCAATCGCATATTTTCTTGTTCAAGAGCTTTATTCTTTTTCTCCAACTTTTCAATCCTTCTTTTAAGAGAAGCGATTACGGCGTTTTGATTATTTTCATCCCGTTTAATTCGAGAGTCTACAAATGCCTTTTCTTGTTGATTTCGTAAGAATTTAATGCGTTCTTTAAGTTCTGGGTGATTATAAAGCGTAGCTTTACTTACACCAGCTTCTTCCGCCACACTGCTAAAGTTAATTGCCTTAGAAATCTTTGCTAAGCGTTTAATAGCTTCCTCAACCTTAATTTTAGTTGTTTGCTTTCTTTTTTCGTGTAGCTGTCTTATTTGCTCTTCACGATTAAAATTATCCACGTTTAACACCTTTCCTTTTCTTGCCCTCTAGCTGTCTCTTCACACGTTCAAAACGTCCAAAAATGACATTTCCTGTTTTAATTGTTTCATAAATATTTTTGTATCTTTCTAAGTTCTTTTCATTTGCTTCGACCATATTCCTTTGAAGCTTCAATCATTTTAGTTGCACTTTCTATATGTAGTTTATATTTTTTTATATCAAAGCTTGTCATACCAACTGCTAAGTCAAAACAAGGTTTTCCATCGTTTGCTGTAAGGCAAGGGGGCTCTACTGCTAATGGACAATTACCATTAACTCGAGCACGACACGTCCCGTAAGGGTTGTCCAATACATTTAGTTTCTCGTCTTTCCACATCATATCCATAATGCCTTCCGGAATGTCCTGAGTCTCTAATACCTGATGGATTTCACCATTCAAATCAAAGCTAAAAACACCTTTTTTAACAACCTCTTCAAAAGCCTTACGCTTCGTGTCGTCTAATAAACGGGCATATCGCATTGTCATTTCGGGTGATGCGTGTGCTAATAATTCCTGAACGGTTAAAATATCAGCTCCGCCATTTAACATCTTTACTGCGTAAGTATGTCTAAACGCATGATTTTTAAAGTGGAAGATATCACCTGTTTCATCCGTGATATTCTTTTTGATTGCTAAGTCATTAAGTTTTGTTTGTACCCACCCCCGGCCAAACGGCCTTCCCTTACGGGCGCCACTATAACGGACGAAAATGTATTTATCGGGGTTATTGTCATCATTGCTGTGTTCCTCGGAATTACGGATTAAAACGGCAACTATATCGGCTAATTGTTCATCAATGGGCACTTTATGGTCTTTTACATAGGTTTTTGTAACATCTGTTTGAATCCAGTATTTACCGTTTAACTTAATCAAAGAATCTTGAGTCAAACCAAGTGTATCACCAATACGCAACCCGGTTTTATAAGCAATCCAAACGATTGGCTGAACATCTGGATGAAGTTCGTTAATGTGTGTAAACAATTGCTCCAGTACATAATCAGGAATGTAATCAATATCATCATCGGATTTCTTATCTAATTTTGGATAATCCTCGGAATAAAGTAGTCTAGAAGTGGATTTCTCAGGTGCGATACTGTATTCAAAACGTTGGGTATCCTGTAAAAAGACCTGAACACAGGTTAGATTTTCAAATATATGTCTCTTTGGATTTGCATTTTTAGATTTCAAATTATTTTTTGCATAATAATGAATGTACTCTAAATAATTCTCGATATGTTTTCTTGTAAGAGCATTTAGATTACTCCAGTTAGGTTCTAGTTGACTGATAAAATTCAGAAATTTCGTAACAGTGTTTATATAATTCATAGCTGTACTCCACGAAAATTTCTTTCCGCCTAGTAATCTAGTTTTAATATATTTTTTAAAATACTGTTTAAAAACATCGTTATGAATAGTTGTAAAATCGATATAATAATGAGTATCAGAAGCATTGTATGAGATCCCATACTTCTTATTTAGCACCCTGATATCCCATCTATCTTTTTCAAATTCTTCCCGTGTATCTGTAAGATAAAGTAATTTCTCATACATTCTTCGCAAGAAGCTTGCTTGTGGTGCTTTAATTTTATACTCGCCATACTTGAGGTTCTTTATTAATGAAGTAGTTTTCATTCCATTGTTGTCCAACCACCAAACCCACTCTTTCTCAGCTTTACCAATATTTAAATCAAGTAGGGAATGTAGTTGAGCGTATTTTTCATTTAGAAATTGAATCAAACTTTTTAAATACGTGTTGTAGGAGCCAAATATAGAGTTTAAACTTAACTCATCGTTAAAAAGGTAGCAATAGAATGCAAATTTCAACTCTTGGGATATTGTAATGCACTCAGTAGCGAACTTTAATTCTTTTCTTGGTGTCTTATATTTCTTAAAGCGTTCTTCAAAGTTAGGAATTTGACCAATATCATTCACGTTCCATATATCATTGATAATAAAATAATCATCTTTCACAAGCCTTTTTTTTACTGTTCCATCGTTGGATATTTCCTTCACCTCGTAAGAGTCGAGAGTAGAAGTGATTACGTCCCAATATTCACTTTGCGGAATTAGATGATTTGCTATATTTTTTTTCAAAGCTTTTCCTCCTACAACACTCGTCTAGTTTCAAATTAAAAAGGAAACGCTTCATCAGGGATACCTAAGGCAAAGTCGTCCTTTTGGTTACCTTTTTTTGGTCCAATTTCAAAAGCGTGAGCTGCCTTTTCCCAATCCTCTCGGATTTCATCATTAGAAGGATGAACATATAGATTAATCGTTGTTTGGACTTGCGAATGTCCCAAACGCTCTTGCACCATTTTAATGTTTTTCGTTTCGAGATAGTAAATAGTTCCGTGAGTATGACGAAATAAATGTGGGGTTATATAAATACCTGTTTTTCTCTCAATCTCTTTAAAGGTGGCATATACATCCGAATAGGTCATTGGTTCACCAGGATTCTTCCCCCAAAGCTTCACAAAAACAAAGTTATGGTCCGGGTTATAGTCATCAATCACTTCATACAAATAGTCATCATATAAGTCCATTAGTGACTGAGAAACATCTAATTCCCGGGATCCTGTTTTTAACTTACCGCCATTAGGTAAGTCCCCTCTATCTGTCAATTTGAGCTTATGTTTTCTTTGTTTGGCATCAAATTGAAAATCTTCAAGGAATAAAGAGAGAGCTTCGCCAATACGTAAACCTGTTTCAAAAAGCAAAAGAACCAGAAATCGATCTCTAATATTCGTCGTTGAATGATAGATGGTTTCAACTTGTTCTTTTGTAAATATCTTCATTTTTTCTTTGGGCTCGTTTAATTTAAGGATGTTTTTGGAGTAGGGTTTCCCCTCGTTGACGTGATGTAAAAAACTCTTGTATCCATTTCCACCGGCACCAGTAAACATCTTTTTCATTAGCTTTTCGACTATATCTGAATCGATTAGTTCGCTACGATACAAATAGTCATAAAAGTTGGTTACGGCACTGATATAGTTGTTTACTGTTTTCTCAGTTAGTTGTTTGGGCTCTTTTTCTTTATTTTGTTTTTTGGGTACTTTGTAAGGAATGACCTTGTTGTTCCTATATGGGTTTCTAAGCCAGCCCACATAGTTAGACAGAATCTCAAAATTGACTTGTTGGTAATCAATTTGTATTTGTTGTAAGTATGTAAAATAGTGTTTTAAAGCCGTACAGTAGGTCTTTAAAGTATTGCTTTTACTCTCATTGTTATAGAGATGTTTCATATACTTAGCTACTGATACAACGGGTACTCCTTCCGAATTCAGTAGAAGGTAAGCCTTTCTATTACCAATGGGTAGTTCTTGAACCCTCATTAAAACACTCTCCCGTCCTTTGTCTATCTTTAAGAGTACCTCTGATTGTTTTTTAAGGTCCTCGCACCGAGGTTTTGTCCTCCTCCCAAAACCAAACAATTCAAATTACACATCCATATTATACTGATTAAACTAAATATTCAATCTTTATTTATTTCATTCATTATGTAAATAAAAAAGGATAATCAGCCCTCATAATGGACTAACTATCCTATAAATCTTTATCTAAATTTAACAAATGAAGAGCTTTTTATATTGGCGAGTAGTCTGTTGATATACCCTCTAGATCTACTTGTTCTAAGTGTCTATAGAAGTATGCCAATTACCTATAATAATAATAATAATCTCTCATCTTTTAGACCATTCATTTTTTAAACCTCGATATTTTGCATATGAAATTTAACAAGTAGCTTGATACATCAAAATACGTATTGGGTAATAATTCAAATATTGTTCAATATTTTACAATAAGCTTATGAAATTCCATGTTATGATGAACCTGTAATGATGATTGAACACTTAAATTTGGTACAATAATTAGCCAAAATAGTGAGGACAGTAGTTGTGAGATAAACTCATTAAAACTCTAAAACACTAAAGGGGAGATCACATATGAAAGCAGTAGTAGTTAATAAAAACAGCAAAGCAAATATTGAAGTTATTGAAAAAGAATTACGTCCGTTACACTCGGGTGAAGCGCTAGTAGATGTAGAGTATTGTGGAGTTTGCCACACTGATTTACACGTTGCGAATCATGATTTTGGAAACACCGATGGCCGCATCCTTGGTCATGAGGGTGTAGGTATTGTTACTAAAATTGCTGATGATGTTACTTCACTAAAGATAGGTGACCGTGTAAGTATTGCATGGATGTTCCAATCTTGTGGACGTTGTGAATATTGCGTAACGGGGAGAGAAACATTCTGCCGTGAAGTGAAAAATGCTGGTTATTCAGTAGATGGTGGTATGGCTGAACAATGTATTGTTACAGCTGATTATGCGGTGAAGGTACCAGAAGGATTGGATCCTGCTCAAGCATCATCAATCACATGTGCGGGCGTAACTACATATAAAGCTATAAAAGTATCAGACATTAAACCTGGTCAACCTATCGTAATCTATGGTTGTGGTGGATTAGGTAACCTAGCTATTCAATATGCTAAAAACGTATTTGGTGCAAAGGTAATTGCAGTAGATATCAATGACGACAAATTAGCCTTAGCAAAAGAAGTTGGTGCTGATATGACTATCAATCCGATTTCTCAAGGTCCTGCTGATAAGATTGTGCAAGAGGAGTTTGGTGGTGCTTATGCTGCTGTAGTAACAGCAGTTTCTAAAGTAGCATTCAACTCAGCAGTTGATGCAGTACGTGCTTGCGGTAAAGTAGTTGCGGTAGGTTTACCAGTAGAAACTATGGATTTAAACATTCCACGACTTGTATTAGACGGGATTGAAGTAGTTGGTTCTCTAGTTGGTACTCGTAAGGATCTGGAGGAGGCATTTATGTTCGGCGCAGAAGGAAAAGTAGTGCCAGTTGTTCAAACGTGTTCTCTAGATAAAGTACAAAATGTATTCGAAGAAATGGAACAAGGTAGAATTCAAGGACGTATGGTAATCGATTTTAAACAGCATAATTGTGATTGTAAATAATTCATTTTAAATATAAAAAGCATGAGTCTAGCAAAGGATATGTAAAAAAGTTAGACGGCATAAAAAAGATGATCCCTCGTATTCAATAGGGATCATCTTTTTTATATTCTACTAATATCAATGCCAATTAATATTTGATTGATGAGACATGATTAAAAGTTCACTTTATTTGCAAACGAAAAAGAATCTTTATTTTTAACAAATTTTTTATGATCTGGAACGGTTTGAATTGCTACAACTTGCGAATCTCTTGCTTTCAGTGCATCTTGAATCCCGATTGTCATAAGCTTAATAAAAAGAATCGTAATAAAGAATGAAACGAGAGTATAAAAAATAATCCACCATGAAAGATGCATTTCATAACGATTTAATCCAATAAGACCTGCCCAATCATTAGATAGAGAAACAGGTTTGGGTACTCCGTCATAGAGTTCCCGCATTTGTATCCCGCCAATTACAATGTTAAGCAACGCTAAATGGATAACGAGTATGAGTGCTTGGACGATATGTTCCATGAATAACACAAATAAGCGATCAAGTAATAAGACTCGTAAATGTTTTTTGATAATATGAAAACGGCTAGCACCCAGTAATTGTGAACTTAAAATGTAATCTCGTTTCATAAATTCATCAACCTCAGAGGAGATATATAAAGAAAGTGTAGGTAGAGCGACGAAAATAAGTACGAGAACTTGATAAAACGTAAATGAAATATTTGGATCTAATCTATCAGCATTTGATGTAATTACAATATTAACGGGCGTGATGAGTATGAATGCGATAAATAGAGTTGGGATATAATAAAAAACTTCTGAGCATGCCTGGAAAAATCTCTTGAATCTTGGAGCGTATAAACTTAAGAGGATTCCTATACATGTTCCGCATAAAATTCGAAAGAAGCTAATTGCTACGGCTAATAAAATGGTGAATTTTGCTCCTTCTACAATTTGTAAGAAAACAGACTCTCCAAAACGATCAGATCCAAAAGGTGGCATTAACGATGGCGAAAAGGGGGCCTTTCCAAGTAATTCGTTATTGTCATTGTAAAGTAACTGAGGAGGTTTTGGGATGTTATCTTTAAAGAACCAACTATAAATAAAACTAGCTGAAACAAGTATGAATAGATAAGTAAACCCGATTAAAAATCGTTTTGATTTCCAAATAGATTTCATAATGCTGCTCCTTTCAATTGCTTTTGCCATCTATTCATCATGAATGAGATTATTTGAAAAATGGCATAAAACGGTAAAATAATCATAACAAGTATGATAAATGCAGCTGGAGGTGATATAAACGCCTTCTTAAATAAAAATTGAATAATGCCTTCCATATTAAAAACAAATTCTAAAATGAATAAGTTAGAAAGTAAGAAAACAAAAATCGTTTTTAAATGGTGAAAGAAGTGGATAGATATATTTTTGAATAAATGAATGCATAGTATATAACTTGATGAAAGTCCTTTTCCATATGCAACCTCTACGTAATGTTTTTCATGTTCTTCTTTTATGTATAACACCATCATCCGAAACATTTGTAATGTAGGTAAGACTGCTAAAGATAAAATAGGGAGTAAATAAGCTCGATTTTCATTAAAAGAAATAATGGTGACAGGAGATTCCCCGAATTTCTGAAGTACCCATATGAAAAATATTTGCAAACAAATCATCATCATCATATCAGGGACAGCTTCTAATATGAACACAATTCGGTTTATCCATTTTTTTATATAATCTTTTGCTAAAAAATAAAAAAATGCCATACTAGATGATAGAAAGAGTGCAAGCAAAAAGGCTATAAATAATACAGTAAATGAATATAGGTAGGGTTCTAAAACAGTTGGAAATAATGGTGTCTTTTTGAAATGACCAAATTTCGGGTCTGATCCTATAACTACTAATGATTCAGGGGAGAAAACCTGTTTTAACATAGTAACGATCTGATTAAAAAAATGAATTGGTTGAAAAGTGAATCCCTGTTGAGTGATAAATAAATAAGGTAAATTTAGTAATAGTAAGAGTGATAAAAGAATTGATGAAAGTTTTATTGTGAATTGAGATATTTTATATAACATTAAATCCCTCCGACATCTTTTTACAACATTATACAATAAAATTCATATTTTGTTTTGATTTTTCAGAAAAATATAAATACTATTAGATTTTATAGTATGGGACATATATTTACAAGGTAAAAAAGTGATAGTAGGGAGCCACGCCCTATGTCCATCAAGCTAAGAAAACGAGAACTTATATATTATTATCTTTAGGTGGAGGGGAAAGAATGTTTGATAAATTAAAAAGGTTATTTAAAAAAGATAAAGAGAATGATTAAGAAGATGAGAGGTACATTTTGGTTTGAAAAAAATTTTCTTTTCATAACTTGATTTATGAAAAAATATTTTATATACTAATTCATGTAAACGGTTTACTAGATCGTATTTTGCTAGAAACGAAGGGAAGATTCGCATGGAAACAAGGGGGAGAGTAATCGGGGTTGACATCGGTACCACAAGTACGAAAACGGTTGTATTCACTGAAAAAGGAAAAGTCGTTGCTTCACATGCAATTGATTATCCAATTATTCAACCGAAGGTCGGATGGGCTGAGCAAGATCCTGATGTAATATGTGCTGCTGTATATAAAACTGTAAGCGTTGCCATTGAAAAGGGTAATGTGTCACCGGAAGATATTTCTTCTATCGGGATTAGTACAGCGATGCATGCCTTAATTGCTGTAGATGAAAACGGTGCGCCGTTAACGCGCTCTATTATTTGGGCAGATAATAGAAGCACAAAGCAATCAGAAAAACTATTACAACAAATGAATGGTCATGACATTTATAGAAGAACTGGTACACCGATTCATCCGATGTCACCACTTTCTAAATTATTGTGGATGAAAGAAGAAGAAACGGAGTTATTCAGAACTGCTCATAAATTTATTTCCATTAAAGAGTATGTCATTTATCAATTATTTTCACGCTATGTAGTTGATTATTCTATCGCATCTGCTACAGGGTTATTTAATTTAAAAACATTAAACTGGGATGAAGATGTTTTAACTATGTTAAATATGTCACCAGAACAATTATCAACACCTGTACCAACTACATATATTTTATCGGGAATGAAGCCGGAATTAGCACAAAAGATGGGTATTAGTGAGGATACTCCAGTTGTTATTGGTGCAAGTGATGGTGTTCTTGCAAATGTAGGTGTCGGTGCAATATCACCTGGCTCAGCTGCAATTACGATCGGGACAAGTGGTGCGGTTCGAACAATTTCATCGAGTGTTAATACAGATGAAAAAGGAAGAACTTTTTGTTACGCATTAACAGATGAGCACTGGGTGATCGGCGGACCAACGAATAACGGCGGAATATTACTGAGATGGTTACGTGATGAATTTGGTAGCCCAGAGCAAGAGGTAGCAAGAAAGCTTGGAATTGATCCTTATGATTTATTAATTAAGTATGCAGAAAGTGTACCAGCTGGAGCAGATGGATTACTATTTTTACCGTTTCTATCTGGAGAACGTGCACCCTACTGGAATGCAAATGCTCGAGGTACATTCTTCGGGATAAACCTTCAGCATAAACGTGAACATTTCATACGAGCAGTTATGGAAGGTGTTTGTATGAGTGTGTATTCAGTAGCACTTGCCATTCGAGATTGTACAGGGCCACTTACTGAAATACGTGTTTCAGGAGGCTTTGCGAAATCTGCATTTTGGAGACAAATGTTATCTGACATGATGGGGAAAGAATTGCTTGTTCCAGAAAGTCATGAAGCATCTGCGCTTGGGGCAGCAGCACTTGCTTTGTATGCAATTGGGAAAATCGATTCTCTTGAAGAGGTGAAGGATTGGATTGATATTGTCCATCACCATGTACCGAATAAAGAAAATACGGCTTTATATTTAGAGATGTTTTATATGTATGAACGACTTTACAATCGTTTGAAAGAAGAATTTGATTGTATAGCTGCTTTCCAACGTAAACAATAGGGGGATTGGGAGAAATGGTAGTTGGGATCGTACTAGCGGCTGTTGTTATATTACTTTTACTAATTACGGTAGTAAAATGGCATCCATTTGTCGCGTTAATTTTAACAGCAATCGGAGTTGGGCTAGCAATGGGGATGCCCTTAATTGGAACTTCACCACAACATCCGGGGATTATCGATTCTATTAAATTAGGTCTTGGTAATACGTTAGGGTTTTTAGCGATTGTTTTAGCTTTAGGAACAATGCTTGGAAAAATGATGGCTGAGTCTGGCGGTGCTGAACGAATTGCAAACACATTAATTGGACGTTTTGGGAAAAAGCGTGTTCACTGGGCAATGATGTTCGTTGCATTTTTAGTAGGGATTCCGGTTTTTTTCCAAGTTGGATTTGTACTATTAATTCCGTTAGTATTTACAATTGCGTTAGAAACAGGGGTATCACTTATTACAATCGGAATTCCGCTAGTAGCAGGTCTTTCGGTTGTACACGGACTTGTTCCACCGCATCCAGCAGCAATGGCAGCGGTAGGTATATTTAAAGCAGATGTAGGGAAGACAATTTTATATGCATTAATTGTCGGACTTCCAACTGCAATAATTTCAGGTCCGCTTTATGGGAAATGGATCGGTGCTCGTATACATAAAGAAGTACCATTAGATATAGCGGAGCAATTTATTGAAAGAGATAAGAAGAAGGAACTTCCTAGTTTCGGAAATACATTGTTTACTATTTTACTTCCAGTATTTCTTATGCTTGGTGCGTCCATTGCGGAAGTAGCGTTAAGCAAAACGAGTCAACTTGCACAAGTATTGCACTTTATTGGAGATCCAATAGTCGCATTATTAATTGCAACGATATATTCTTTCTTTAGTCTTGGCTATGCAAAAGGATTTTCTAAAGACAAAGTCTTACAATTTACAAACGATTGCTTAGGTCCGATTGCAAACATACTGTTAGTTATCGGTGCAGGGGGCGCATTTAATAAAGTGTTATTAGATTCTGGGATCGGAACTACAATTGCGGAGATGGCGAAAGAATCGCATATTTCACCGATATTATTAGGTTGGGGAATTGCTGCACTTATCCGAGTTGCAACGGGATCGGCTACTGTTTCTATGATGACAGCAGCTGGAATTGTAGCACCGATTGCAGCGAGTACACCAGGAGTAAATGTAGAGTTACTGGCACTTGCAACAGGAGCAGGGTCATTAATTTTATCGCATGTAAATGATTCAGGATTTTGGATGATTAAAGAGTATTTCGGAATGACTGTGAAAGAAACATTATTAACATGGACTGCAATGGAGACAATATTATCTGTTGTAGCACTTGGGCTAATTTCGTTATTAAATATATTTGTATAGAATGGGAGATTGATTAATATGAAACTAGGTTTAATTGGATTAGGAAAAATGGGATTCCCATTAGCTGAACACTTACATGAAGACAAGCATGAAGTAGTTGTATACGATGTAAATAATGAGCTTGTTGAAAAGGCAGGGGAATTAGGGATTACTGCCCGTCATACGTTAAAAGAAATGATTGCTGAGCTAGAAGCACCTCGTACAATTTGGGTAATGGTACCTGCAGGAGAAGTTGTCGAGTCAGTACTAAAAGATGTATATCCATTATTAGAGGAAGGCGATATCGTTATTGAAGGCGGAAATTCATTCTATAAGGATACGTTACGCCGTGCTGAAGAAGCGAAAAGCTTTGGTTTACATTATGTAGATATCGGTACATCAGGCGGTGTGGAAGGAGCTAGATACGGTGCTTGCTTAATGGTTGGTGGAGAAAAAGAAATTTATGATCAACTAGAACCTTTATTTAAAGATTTAGCAGTAGAAAATGGTTATTCATATGCAGGCCGCGTCGGTAGTGGGCATTTCTTAAAAATGGTTCATAACGGTATTGAATACGGAATGATGCAAGCAATCGCTGAAGGATTTGAAGTACTAGATAAAAGTGATTTTGATTTCAATTATGAAGATGTTGCAAAAGTATGGGCGAACGGATCAGTTATCCGTGGTTGGTTAATGGACTTAACTGAAAAAGCATTTGCAGATGATCCAAAACTTGATGGCATTAAAGGTGTAATGAACTCTTCAGGAGAAGGGAAATGGACTGTTGAAACTGCGCTTGAATTACAAGCAGCGGCACCAGTTATCGCTATGTCATTATTTATGCGCTACCGTTCACAAGAAGATGATACATTCCACGGAAAAGTGGTTTCTGCACTTCGTAATCAATTCGGTGGACATGAGGTTGTGAAAAAATAGGAAATATTAGTTTTGTGAAACTCATACGAAAGTATGAGTTTTTTTTATTTCTCATACTATTTAATGAAAGTTTTTCCCTCTTTTTACTGTGTTTTGTATAGAAATTTCTGATAATATATAAATGTAACTTGAAAACAAAGGGGAGAAATAATTATGAAACTAGTCGTTATTAACGGTACACCAAGAAAGTTCGGTAGAACTCGCGTTGTGGCAAAATATATTGCAGAGCAATTTGAAGGGGAGTTATACGATTTAGCAGTAGCGGAATTGCCTTTATATAATGGAGAAGAATCACAACGTGAATTAGAGGCAGTAAAAAAATTAAAAGCTTTAGTGAAAGCTGCGGATGGAGTAGTACTATGTACACCGGAATATCATAATGCGATGAGTGGAGCGCTGAAAAATTCGTTAGATTACTTAAGTAGCAGTGAATTCATCCATAAGCCTGTCGCATTACTAGCAGTTGCTGGAGGAGGTAAAGGGGGAATAAACGCATTAAATAGTATGCGCACTGTCGCTAGAGGCGTTTACGCAAACGCAATTCCAAAACAAGTCGTGCTTGATGGATTACATGTGCAAGATAGTGAACTTGGAGAAGATGCAAAACCATTAATTCATGATTTAGTTAAAGAATTAAAAGCATATATGAGCGTATATAAAGAGGTGAAAAAACAATTAGGAGTTGAGTGATATGTCCTCTCTTTATCATGATTCTCGCTTGTATTACATTCTAGGCGCCAATAGTTTATCTGCTATTGGCTCTGGGATTGTTATGATAACGATTCCGTGGCTATTGATTAAGGAAAGTGGGGGAGAGACAACGTTTGGGTATATTTCTATCGTTGCAACTCTCATCATGTTTTTACTAACACCATTCATTGGGCAAAGCATTGATCGTTTTTCAAGAAAATCTTTATTGTTATGTAACGAAGGTATCGGGATAGCCATTATAGGAATGATGGCCATTTGGGGATTTGCTGGGCAATCATACAATTCTATTCATTACATTATTATTTATATAGCAGGTTCTTTCTATTATCTATTATTCTATCCCACAATATTTGCATTTAACCAAGAAATATTTCAATCAGAGCATTATAAAAGTTTAAGTGGCACGATGGAAATACAAGGACAATTAACGCAAGTTATTTCAGGTGCAGCTGCTAGCTTTTTAATTGAGATTATTTCTTTGAAATGGATCTTGTTAGTGGATATGTTAACTTTTGCAGGAGCATTTTTCCTGTTCTTATGTATACCATATGTAAAGAAAAAAGAAGTAAAAGGGAAAGTAACCTTTAAGAAGCAATTGTTCGAAGGAATTCACTTTATGAAAAAGCGCCCTAAGTTATTTTGGTTTTTACTCGCGACTTATATGCCGTTTATCGGTGTCATGATGGCAAATTATTTAATCCCAGTATATATTTCAGATATACTCAAAGCTAGTGCCTCTGTATACGCAATTGAAGGTATGATGTACGGTGTCGGAGCGGTTCTTGCAGGAATAAGTATTCCAATCATGATGAAATATGTCAAAACAGAAGTTTCAATCGTTATGACGATGTTCATTTATGTAATTTCAATTACCGTAATGATTATTGAGCCTTCCATTATGTTATTATATGGACTAGCGATTTTTCATGCGATTGGAAATGCTGGAACGAGAGTGGCGAGAAATGTATTGATGATGGAAGAAATTCCAAATGAAGTAATGGGACGTGTGGACAGCTTATTTCGATTAATTGGCACAGGAATTCGAATTGTATTATTAATGTTGTTTACGGCAGGCGTATCTAAAGCAGGGGTGATGATCCCGTTTTATGTACTGAGCTGTATATTGATCCTATCATTAGGGATTGCTTTTTATTATGTAATTTCAAAACGTAAAACGGAAGCGAATGTGTCTAATAAATCAATTGTTTAAAAAATACTTCTGCCTCCTTTTCTTTTTCTATATAATAAAAAGAAAGGGAGTGTTAACTTATTTATGAACAAATGGATATTGCTTATAATCTTATTACTACCTCCGCTATACATCATTTATATGACGTTTCGAATGAATAAAGTTGCTCGTGAAACATTGAGTAATCACTCTCCATACGTTCTTATATTAGGTGCAAAGTTATTTGGAGATAGACCGTCTTTATCTCTTCAAAATCGTTTGGATATAGCGTTGGAATATTTACATGCTCACCCTGAGGTGAAAGTAATTGTTTCAGGTGGTCAAGGGGAAGATGAAGATATACCGGAAGCTCACAGTATGAGAAACTATTTAATGGTACATGGTATAGATGAGAATCGTATTTTAATTGAAGACCGCTCTACAAATACGTATGAAAATTTAAAGTTTAGTATGGATTTATATGATGTAAAGCATGCGGTAGTTGTAAGTAATACGTATCATTTATATCGAACGAAAATAATTGCAAAGCGTTTAGGGATAAAGATGGAAGCTTTGGCTGCTGAAACACCGAGACGCTCTAAGAAAAAAGCGTATGTGCGTGAATATGCTGCAATTATGAAAACAATATTGTTCGACCGTTAGAGCTCAAATGAGAGCTCTTTTTTTGTATAATAAAGCGTATCATTTGAAATGAATGCTATATTCCATCAAAATAAAGGAAACAACATGAAAGGAGTTGTGTCTGTGATTCAATTTAATCATGTGTCAAAAGCGTATGAAGATGGCACAAAAGCAGTGGATTCATTACATTTAGAAATTAAAAAAGGAGAATTTTTTGTTCTCATTGGTCCGAGTGGTTGCGGGAAAACAACGACAATGAAGATGATTAACCGTTTAATTGAAACGACGGAAGGATCAATTTTAATCGATGGAAAAGATATTCAACAATATAACATAAACGAACTACGTTGGAATATAGGGTACGTGTTGCAGCAGATTGCGCTGTTTCCACATATGACAATTGCTGAAAATATTGCAGTTGTCCCTGAAATGAGAAAATGGACCAAAAAGGAAATAAAAGCACGTGTCGATGACTTGCTACAGATGGTTGGGCTCGATCCAGATGTATATCGTGATCGCATGCCAGATGAATTGTCGGGAGGACAGAAACAACGTGTTGGTGTCGTACGGGCATTAGCCGCAAACCCGAAAATTGTACTTATGGACGAACCATTTAGTGCGTTAGATCCGTTAAGTAGGGAGCAGCTTCAGAAGGATATCGTACAACTGCAAAAAAAGATTCAAAAAACAATCGTGTTTGTAACGCACGATATGCAAGAGGCTTTATCACTTGGTGATCGTATTTGTGTAATGAAAGAAGGAAAAGTTGTTCAATTAGATACACCAGAAGGAATTATACATAACCCGAAAAATGAGTTTGTAGAGGAGTTCATTGGAAATCGTGGACGACCTTGGTATGAGGGGAAGAGTATAGAAGAGGTATTGCCGCTAGACGAGGGTATACGAGTTGAAGGGAATGCTTTATCTTTACATTCGTCATTACAAGAAGCACTAGTCCGCTTACAAACTGAAGAGTCAGTGCCGGTTGAAGAGCATGGTCAATATGTTGGAGCGTTAACAAGTCGTCATATTGTCAATTACATTGTTGAACAAATGAAGGAAAGAGGCTAAACAGTGACTGATTTTATTCAAACGTTCCAAGAACGAAAAGTAGAATTGCTAAGTGCATTAAGTGAGCATTTACAAATATCGCTTATTTCACTATTTTTTGCAGTAATTATTGCAGTGCCGCTCGGCATTATATTAACGAGAAAAGAACGAATGGCTGAATTTATTATAGGGACTTCTGCTGTTATGCAGACAGTGCCCTCACTTGCTTTACTTGGACTATTAATTCCGTTAGTAGGAATTGGAAAACTGCCAGCTATAATCGCATTAGTTGTGTATGCACTATTACCTATTTTACGAAATACATATACAGGAATACGGGAATTAGATGAATCACTTATAGAAGCGGCGAGAGCTATGGGGATGAATAGCTGGAAAAGATTATGGAAGGTAGAGCTTCCGCTCGCATTGCCAATTATTATGGCTGGTATTCGTACAGCGATGGTATTAATTGTTGGAACGGCTACATTAGCTGCTTTAATAGGCGCTGGTGGGCTCGGTAAGCTCATATTATTAGGTATAGATCGAAATGACCATGCGCTTATCATTTTAGGGGCCGTACCAGCTGCGTTACTCGCTTTATTCTTTGATATAGTACTTCGCGTACTTGAGAGCCCGAAACGCTCTTCTAAGCGCGTTATATTGACGATATGTATAGTTGTAGTAATGATAGCTGCTCCATTTCTTTGGAATACCGAAAAGAAAGACATAGTTATTGCTGGTAAACTTGGATCTGAACCAGAAATATTAATTCAAATGTACAAGCAACTTATTGAACAGGATACAGATTTACAAGTGGAATTAAAGCCAGGCCTTGGAAAAACAGCATTTGTATTCGAAGCGTTAAAATCAGGTGAAGTAGATATATACCCAGAATTTTCAGGTACAGCTTTATCTACTTTCGTGAAAGAAGAACCGAAAAGTACAAATCGTGATGAAGTATATGAACAAGCTCGTATTGGAATGGAAAAGAAATATAATATGGTTATGTTAAAGCCAATGGAGTATAACAATACATACGCACTAGCCATGCCGAAAAAAATAGCAGATCAAAATAACATAAATACAATTTCTGATTTAGGAAAAATTGCACAGGAAGCTAAAGTAGGATTTACATTAGAATTTGCTGATCGTGAAGATGGTTATAAAGGAATGCAAAAATTATATAACTATAAGTTTTCAAATGTTAAAACGATGGAACCGAAACTGCGCTATAGTGCAATACAATCGGGAGATGTTAACGTAATCGATGCATATTCAACAGATAGTGAATTGGAGCAATATGGGCTTAAAGTGCTAAAAGATGATAAAGGACTATTCCCGCCTTATCAAGGAGCACCATTATTAAGAAAAGAGACGTTACAGAAATATCCTGAACTCGAAAAAGTATTAAATGAATTATCTGGAAAGATTACAGATGAAGAAATGAGAAAAATGAATTATGAAGTAAATGTGAATGGGAAAAGTAGCGAAGAAGTCGCAAAACAATTTTTACAAAAAGAGAAGTTACTTCGTTAATTTTACAATAAATATACAATTTTATATGTATGAAATGACCGTTCATTACAAAATGAACGGTTTTTTTGTGCATACTTATACATTTTTTCAAAAAAGTATTCCATTTTTCTTCATTTTCTTTTAGAATAAGTAATGTTTTCCTGAAAAAATATAAGAGAAACGTCTATTAGAGAAAAAGGTGACTTTAATAGTTGAACGAACATAACACCTAGAATGACAGATGGGGTGGTACAAATAGAAAAGAAGTTAGGATTTTTTCCGTTAATCGCATTAGTAGTTGGAACGATGGTTGGTGGCGGTGTTTTTAGTTTACCGCATGATTTAGCAGTAGGAGCAAATAGTGGTGCAACGATAATTGGTTGGTGTATTACAGCAATGGGAATGATTCCACTTGCGCTCGTATATCAAACGTTAGCAAGACAAAAACCGGAGCTTGAGGGCGGAATCTATAGTTATGCACGAGCTGGATTCGGTGAATATATTGGTTTTAACAGTGCTTGGGGATACTGGCTAGCAGGGATTTTAGGAAATGTTGCAACAATTATGTTACTGTTTAGTACATTAGGTTACTTCTTCCCAATTTTTAAAGGCGGAAATAATGTTGCGTCAATCGTAGGTGCATCACTTTTATTATGGACATTGCATTTTCTAATTTTATTTGGAATTCGTGAAGCCTCCATTATGAATGTTATCGCAACGATTGGGAAATTAGTTCCGATTTTATTATTTATTGTCGTGATGGTAACAGCGTTTCGCTGGGATACATTTACACATGACTTTTGGGGCGAAGGAACTATCTCAGTTTCCTCTGTACTAGGGCAAGTGAAAAATACAATGCTTGTAACCCTTTGGGTGTTCATTGGGGTTGAAGGAGCAGTTGTATTATCAGGAAGAGCTAAAAATAGTAGAGACGTTGGAAAAGCGACAGTACTTGGACTTATTTTAGTAATGTCTATTTATATTTTAATTTCTGTTCTGTCAATGGGAGCCATGACAAGAAAAGAACTTTCAGTATTAGAGACTCCTTCAATGGGACATGTATTAGAACATGTTGTTGGGCCATGGGGTGCAATGGCAATTAATATTGGATTAGTTGCGTCACTTGTAGGTACATTAATTGGCTGGTTTTTACTTGTTTCTGAAATTTCTCACGTAGCAGGAAAAGACGGCGTGTTTCCGAAAGTCTTTACGAAAACAAATAAGAAACAAACGCCGCATATGGCATTGTGGATTTCAAATATCGTTGCCCAAACTATATTTATAATCGTTTTGTTTTCACAATCGACATATCAAATTATGTATTTTATTGCGTCAACATCTATATTACTGCCGTACTTATTATCAGCGCTATTTCAATTGAAATTAGTCATCACGAAAGAGCTGAAAGTTGCGAGAGTAAAAAATGGATTGTTAGCATTAATTGCTTCCCTATACTCTGTATGGTTAATTTATGCAGCTGGTTTAAAGAATTTATTGCTTGTTTCAATCGTATATGGTATTGGGATTCTCGTGTATATGTTTGCAAGAAAAGAAAAAGGGAATCGTTGTTTTGCAGGCAAAGAGCGATATGTGATGTTGGCAATTGTTATTGCAGCTATTACATCACTTTATATGTTACTGACAGGAACTATAAAAATGTAAAAGTCCTTTTAATTTAAAGGGCTTTTTTCCTTGTCTAGAGAATATTTAATACATAAGATATTCAGGAGGGATGAAAATGGAAGAAAAAGAAAAGTTGTCTAGAATTATGGATTTAGCTAGTGATTTAAGGAAAGTATTAGTACAAGAATCTTTTTTTAATCATCATCCTGAACTTCGAGGCGTGATTGAAAATTTAGCGAGTTCTGTAGAGAATTTGGCGAGTTTGCAGCAAAATAAAGATGAAAATGCCGAAGATCGATTACGGTACGTACTTGCTAAAATGAAAATCGCTCATAATGCCATTTTACAAGAAAAAAAAGCATTTCCTTCTCATTAATATACGTTTTAATTTTGAACCTGACGGATGACGTCAGGTTTTTTATTTCTAGTTTTAGATTGTAGTTCATACAATAAGGATAGTATGAAAAAAAGAAGGTGACTACGTTGAAATTACATAAAGCTCTTCATCCAAGTTTTATAAAGCGAATGTATTATATGAGGTTTATTGGGAAGTTTGCAAAAGCTGAGGGAGAGAAGAATGGAGAAAATTTCTTTGTACAATGTCTTTCTTCAATACCTTTAACTTTACAAGAGTTATTTCCGACTGGAAAATATTTGTTTGAAGGATTATGCAGTAATAAAAAGAATGAAAAAATCTTTACTGATTTAAAGAAGCATAAATTAGAAAAGCAACTGGTTATGTTTCGTCTTTATTATGATCGTGGAAATTTATTTCTGGAATTAATATGCACAGAAGAGCCTCGGGAAATAGCATCTTCATATAAAGTGATTCCTTCACCAAAGGTCTCAAATTATAAAAAGAGAGCGTCATTGGAACGGAAGTTAAGCAACGGTTATTTATCATTTCTTATGCCTAAATTACCAAAAGACTTTGAGCCTCCAGAATTATTGTGGCATGAAGGAAGGCTATATGGAAATTTATCGTTAAAATCATCAATAAGTTCAATTTCATATTTTGAGCAAAGAAAAGAATGCAAATATATTGAAATAAACGATTGGATGAAACATGTAGAAATAGCAGTAGATGATCATTTATATTTTGTAAGTGAAAATGTGTATGACCAACTAAATAAACGAATTGCTGAAGAAGGTAAGTTAGTTGAAGTAGAAGATATTAAAATGCAAAAGGATGACTGGGAATGGGATGAGCGTGAATCCTCTTTTTTGCAGTATGTACAAAGTATGGTTCGTAATAAAGGGTTATATTTGGATGATACAGATATATATAATTTTCACATTAGTATTAAAACCAATATGTTAACAATTGTTGGTGGTATACCAGGTGTTGGGAAATCACGCTTTGTGCAAGCTTATGCAGAATCACTTGGGTTACGTTATGGGGAAGAATTAATTTGGATTCCGATTTCACCATCGTATCAAGAACCACATGATATTCTCGGTTACCTTCATCCGAATGGTAATTTTATTGAAAGTGAAACGAAGTTAGTTCGGACATTGTTAAAGGCTAAAGAAAATCCAAATCAATTGTATATAATTGTGTTCGATGAAATGAACATGTCACATATTGAGCATTGGTTTACTCCGTTTCTATCCGTTCTTCAACTTGAAAAGAAAAATCGTATTTTGAGTTTGTATGAGAAAGTACAAGAAATAGAAAATCAAATTCCACCTTCAGTGGAAATTGGTGAGAATATTATTTTCGTAGGCACTGTAAATTTTGATGAAACGACGAAAGAGCTTTCCGATCGATTATTAGATCGAACAAATTTGATTACATTACAAAAAATTCCGTTTTGCGAGATGAGTATAGAACATGAGAAAGTTGTTCAGCAACCTCCGCTGAAAGTAACAACGGGAGAATTTCGACTCAATTGGTTTAGGAATAAAGAGATGATCGAAGTGTATACTGAAGAGGAATTAGAGTTATTGGATAAGTTACATGATGTATTATCATCACACGATATATCAAAAGGAATTTCTTTCCGATGTGCAAGCGCAATCGCTACGTATTTGCAAAATATACCGTTCCAAAATAATCAGTCTTATATGATTAGCAGGGAAGAAGGTTTTGATTTGCAAATAAAGCAGCGTGTATTAACGAAATTAAGGGGGACAGAAATGACAGTGGGCCCTCTACTTTCTGAAGAAGCAAAAAGGGGAGCGACATTGATACCACTTTTACAGTCTCCGCTTGCAAATCGTGTATCTACATTTGAACATTCTTTAGCTTATATAAGACAAAAGCGTAGAGAACTGGAGCTGTATGGCTATGCAAAATGAGGAGCGTTATGAAACAGCAATCGTCGATACGAAAGAAACGCTCCCGTTTGTATTGAAGCTAATTATTGGTACTGAGGGGAAAGGCGATTTTATCCTTTTAAACCGGCTTTGTACGTCTACTACAGCATTAGTTCAATGTATTTATAAAGTACAGGAATTAAAACCACTGAAATTACATTTCCATTATCAAAATCCAATGGATATTACATTCATATGGAATAAAGTATATGAGGGACAAAAGAATATAAAAGAGTCACAATATGAATTAAATGAAAAAAAACAAAGAGTATTAGTGTATGAACATGGAAAAACTGAATTTTTTTATCCGTGGCGCTGTGGCTTATACCATTTTGAAGTGCGTATAGAAGATAAAACTTATTATGGTGCGTTTCAAGTTGTTCCTAAAAACTTTTTTGATGACCAATTTGAAATGATTCAAGATTATGTGAAGTCAATTTTAAACGAGTTAATTTTAGATAGAGGTTATTACAAGAAAACTTTCTCAGCACTTAGCGATATTGAAGATTCTTCTTATTTGGTATTGTTAAGAAAGTTGCCACAAAAAATGAAAAGAATAAAACAAATTTTTAAGAAAGTAGAATCGAATGCGGAATTTGTACACGAATATGAATGGGAAACGAAAGCGCGGAAGGCAACGAGAAAAACTGCCATTATGACAGAAAGAAAGCTTTATGCGAAATATTACAACCGTAAATTTAAGGAGCAAAAAAATAGTATTGAAAATGCATTTCTTAAATTTAAAACGATGCAATTCTATTATTATTTACTTGAAGCAGAAATTTTTGTACGTAAAACTATTGAAATACTAGAAGGAGAAAAGAAGAAAAAGTCAGATGAATTTCAAGCTGTTAAAACAATTATGAAAACGATTGAACGAAATGGATCCGTGACGGATAGGGAAAAACAAAAATATAGAAATCTACATTTACTGAAAGAAGCAGATTTACGGAAAAGTTCTGTGAAAATACAAGAATATAAAATATTAGCTCATATCGTATATGAAAGTGTGCAATACTTTCGAAATTTATTGTATTCTCCATTTTGGAGGGAAGTTTCTGAAACAGCTACCATTAATTCGAACACTTTATCTATACCGCATCAACAATTAATCCACCATTTAGAATTGTTACCGCAACATACGGAGCAACCTCCATCTTTATTATTCGTATATAAACCAACGTTTTTAGTGTATGAGTATTACGCTTTTTTTATCGTTATTTCTATATTAGAACAAATCGGATTTGAAGATAAGAATCCTATCCGTGAACAAATACAAGAACATTTTTATTTAGACGGATTACAAGATGGAACGACAGTGATTTTACATCGAGATGATATAAAAGTGCACGTCGCATTTAATGATTTAATTGAAACACACCCTCTTATTGCACTAAGCAAAGGAAGTAATTTTTATAACGGAGAGGACACAAAGAAGCCGGATATTCGTTTAGATTGTTATGTAAAGGAAGAAGAGAAGTATGTATATAAATCTTCTATTATTATCGAAGTGAAATATAGTCCTATGTACAATATTTTTCAGCCTGTAGGTAATACGAAAGCAACGGAGCAAATGTATAAATACTGGTCTATTAAGTATGTAGAAGAACAGGATGGTAAACGAATTTTTAAGCGAAGAGCGATTTATGAAGTGGTTTGTGTATATCCAGGTAGCCATATGCATAGTAAAAAAATTGAATCTGGATGTGGAGTGTTTTTACAACTATATCCATATAAAACGAAACAAGGAGAAGAGAAGTTGGCTGGGAAGCATGGGATGATTCAAATTTTTGAGAAATGGTTAAAAAGTAATAAAATGTAAAAGGAATCCTTTTTAATGAAGGATTTCTTTAGGTTAAGAAGAATTATATGCAGTACGGAAAGACACATTATACGGTTCGAACTTGATAGTGATTATTATTTTTTATTAGAGTAATTGAATCTTTTTATGTTTGTAATAGTATGGGGAATTAAGGGTTTTTACATGTGCATGAATGACTAATAAGTAGGAATTTAATTCATTTTGCAGAATATAATAAGACATAAATATTTTTAGTTGCATACGAAGATTTGTTCTTATATGATAGTAAGTGAAAGCGTTATCAAAAACAGAGCGGCGATGGGAAAGGCGGTTAAATATGTTCCAGCGTGTTCAAACAAAGGAAGAGCATTTTTGGTTCGAGCAACTGTGGGGAGATTTTTGTGAAGAAAGAAACTTAATGTTTGTAGAACGTAATTTAAATCCATCACGATTTTTATTAATAGAAGATGAACATCATATTGGTACAGTAGAATGTATTAAGTTTACAGTACCTGAACAATCAAATTCTGAGTTTTTCTATCCGTTTTCTAAAAATGATTTAGTGAAAGATTTGAAAAATGTGTATGAAATAGGAAAGTTAAGTATTGCGAAAACGTCTCGGGGGAGAGGACATTTCAAAAGGCTGGCAGCTATTTTATTTATGCATGCGTTAGAGACGAAAGCGGAATGGTATATTGCAGCAGTTACAAAAAGAATGTATATGTATTTACTTACACTCGGTTTTCCAATCGAACCGATAGATAGTCCATTCCAGTTTCATGATACTTTACAAGGTGTACCAGTGCGAATTCATGCTCGAAAAGGGGCTACACATCTGTATTCTTTGAAAGAATTCCGTGATATTATTCAAGGGAATGCTCATGCGCAGGCACTTATTGCAGAATACAGTAAAAATATTATGTTAACAAAATGAAAATATATGAATATGTATAGTATGAAGAAGAGTTACTTATTACGGGCATCTGTTTTCATACAAAAAGTAGACCCTTATTCTCAGAATAAGGGTCTAAAATATTATAGTCCAAATATACTAAAAATCATTTTACGACGCTTCGGTTTCTTTTCTCTTTCATATGTTGGTTTTGCATCAGGAGTAATGTATATTGGTTCTTCTTTTTTTAGGGCAGCTTCTAGTTTTTGAATTCGTTCTAACATTTCCTCTATTTCGCGGCGATGTTGTAAAAGTTGGTATGTAACGACATCATTTGCTTTATCTTGCATTTGTTCTTCCATTCGATCTAGTCTTCTCGTAATTGTGGTAAATTGAGCTGTTAATTGCTCAAAATCATTCGATGATGTGTTTTGAACAATTGTGTTTACTTGAGTTTTTAATTTTTCTACATCATTTGAAGATGGTTTTTGAGTAGTTTGAGAGTTTTGAGGCTGGTCCATTTGAGAGCGATGGTATTCTAACATTAGATCTAAATCACCTTGTGTGAAAATAAAATGACCATATTTATTTTTTTTAATCGTAAGATTTAATTGTTGTGCAATCCGGACAACAGCCTTTGGGCTAACACCTAATTTCTTTGCGATAAATGGTGTTTTATATTCCAAAATAATCCCTCCTATATATATCCTGTTGAATGATTTCTAGTTATGTAGCAAGTTCCCTTCAGGTGTGACAAAAGAAGTGTGGAATCGGCAAAGAAAGTGTTTTTTCACGAAGTTCAGCTGTTTAGCACATACTATTTATATAAATCATTTTTAGTTATCGGAAAATTGGGCTTATTATAGTTTGACGATAATAAGCTAATTAGATTATCATAATTATAAATATCTTTTTTATGTATGCATATAATATATAAAAAGGTGGTTACTAATGTAGAATTTTATTAGAGTATAAGAATGCTTACTTCACTTGAATAAATTTAAGTAGGAGGTGGCTTCCTTGCTTACACTGTAAGTAAGGAAAAGTATTTGGACATATATAGTATAAGTATAGTGATTGTTTTAATTGCCTTAACGGCATTTTTCGTTGCAGCAGAATTTGCAATTGTTAAAGTGAGGAGTTCACGAATTGACTATTTAATTGCAAAAGGAAATAATCGTGCAATATCTGTCAAAACAATCATTACAAACTTAGACGAATATTTATCAGCTTGTCAATTAGGAATAACTGTTACAGCTCTTGGGATTGGGTGGTCTGGTAAACCTGCGCTAAAGCACATGTTTGATGTGTTGTTTGCAAATTGGAACGTCCCTACTCAACTCGCAGACATTTTAGCTATAATTTTAGTATTTTTGTTTATCACATTTTTCCATGTGGTAGTAGGAGAGTTAGCTCCAAAAACATTTGCGATTCAAAAAGCAGAACAAGTGAGTTTCTTTGTTGCTAAGCCACTCATTTTGTTTTATCGTATTGCATTCCCATTCATTTGGATTTTAAATGGATCAGCTCGGTTAATTACAAAGTTTCTTGGGTTGAAACCACCAAAAGGGCATGATGAAGTGCATTCAGAAGAAGAATTGCGGTTGTTAGTTTCAGAAAGTTATAAAAATGGTGAGATTAATCAATCTGAATATAAGTATGTGAATAAAATATTTGAATTTGATGATCGTATTGCGAAAGAAATAATGGTACCACGAACAGAGATGAATATTTTAAATAAAGAAATGCCTGCTGAAGAGGCTTTACAAAAAATGTCTCATGAAAAATATACGAGGTATCCGGTTGTTGATGGTGATAAGGACCATGTAATAGGCTTTGTGAATTTTAAAGATATATTTACAGATTTTGTGAAGCACCGAGTTGTTAGTGAAAAAACAGTGGAGCAATATATTAGGCCAATTATTTTAGTTATTGAATCTATCCCGATTCATGATCTATTTTTAAAAATGCAAAGAGAAAGAACACATATCGCTATATTAATTGATGAATATGGTGGTACATCAGGTCTTGTAACCGTTGAAGATATTTTAGAAGAAATTGTAGGGGATATTCAAGATGAGTTCGATACTGATGAACAACCGGAAATCCAACAAGTTAGTGAGACGAAAACGATTTTAGAGGGAAAAGTACTTGTTAGTGAAGTGAACGCATTATTAGGTTTGACTATTGACGACGATGATGTCGATACGATTGGCGGTTGGATCCTAACAAAAAATATTGAGATTTCCGAGGGTGATACCATTGAGATTGAAAATTATAAATTTTGCGTAAAAAAATTAGATGGACACTATATTAAGAGATTAGAAGTAACGAAACCTTCAGAATCGATTGTTATTGTAGGAGATGAAAAAAAGATTTCGCTCCAAGAACAAATTAGTTCGTAAACTCTGCTTTGTAGCAGAGTTTTTTTGAGCAAAATGTTTTTTGATGTATTAGGGCTATGATACAATTACACAAGTCAGACCTTTCACTAGGTGAAATAAATGAAATGTATTATTGTATACATATATTCGGAAGGAGAACCACTATGAAAAAGCATTTATATATAAATGGGGTATGGAAATCAGTAGAGACGTATAAACCATTGTATGCACCATATTCTGAAGAAACATTAGCGGAGATTGCGCAAGGTACAGAAGATGACGTTAAGGAAGCAATAGTTTCGGCCAAAAATGCAATGAAAGAAATGAAAAAATTATCCGCATACGACCGTGCAACTATTTTAGAAAAGGTTGCACAAAAAATGGATGAGAGAAGAGAAGAGTTTGCAGAGATTATCGCAAAAGAAGCTGCAAAACCAATTCGTGCTGCACGGGGAGAAGTAGATCGCACTGTTCAAACATATAAGTTTGCAGCTGAAGAAGCGAAGCGAATATATGGTGAGACGTTACCATTAGATGCTGCACCAGGAGCAGGTGGCCGTATAGCGTATACAATTCGACAACCAATCGGGGTTATTGGTGCTATTACACCGTTTAATTTTCCACTTAATTTAGTAGCACATAAGGTAGGCCCAGCAATTGCGGCTGGAAATACTATTGTGCTAAAGCCTGCCGACCAAACGCCACTTTCTTCGTATGCATTGGTAGAATTATTTGAAGAAGCTGGTTTACCAAAGGGAGCTTTCAATATAATTTCTGGACCTGGATCTGTTGTAGGTGAGGCATTAGTAAAAGATGAGAACGTTGCTAGTATTACTTTTACAGGAAGTCCGAAAGTAGGTATTGGAATTAAGGAAAAAGCCGGGTTGAAACGAGTGACGTTAGAATTAGGATCGAACGCTGCAGTAATTATTGATGAAGATGTTGAATTGACAGACGAAATAATTGAACGTGTAAAATGGGGCGCGTTTGTGAATAATGGACAAGTTTGTATTTCAGTACAACGTGTTTTTGTGCATGAACGCAAAATGGAAGAGTTTATTACAAAATTAACGAAAGCAATGGAAAACGTTGTAGTAGGAGACCCGCTTCATGAAGAAACAGATGTATCAGCACTTATTTCAAAAAAAGATGTAGAACGTATAAATTCATGGGTGGAAGAGGCAGTTAAGGAAGGAGCTAATGTTGTATACGGTGGTAACAAACGTGATGCAAGGATTTTTGAACCAACTGTATTAACAAATGTTCCAGATTATGTATCTGTTCAGTGCCAAGAAGTATTTGGTCCACTTATGACTGTAAATACATTTAAAGAATTTGATGAGGCTTTAGAACAAGTAAATAATTCACGTTATGGATTACAAGCAGGTGTATTTACAAACAATCTATGTAAGGCAATGCGTGCAATTGATGAATTAGAAGTCGGTGGTGTCATGATTAATGATATTCCAACGTTCAGAGTAGATCATATGCCCTATGGCGGTGTGAAAGAGAGTGGCACAGGCCGTGAAGGGATTAAATATGCAATAGAAGAAATGACAGAAATGAAATTAGTGTGTATTAAAAAATAAAGTAGATCGAGCTTAAACACCGCAATAAAAAACGAGCAGGAAATGTTTACGATTCCATACTCGTTTTTTATTGTTTGTTTTACGTTTCTCGGAACGATTTCATTTAATCAAGTGTACCTTTTACTTCATTTCTTGTTTGAAAATATCATCTTCGACATAAATATGTTCTTTATCTACAGCAGTGCTATGAGAGAGTACTAAACCGATTGGTGTTTCAGTACCTTTATTTTGAACAATTGTAAAATGAATATTTTTTTCAGTTGCTAATTTAATGTATTTTGATAAATGTGGGTAAGCAATGCTTCCATTTAGGAATAGTTGTAATGATTGAGAAGAACGTATGTTACCCGTTACTTCTGTATACACATTACTTTGCATTACTTGACCGATTGTTAAAGCGATTTCTACACGCTCACGTAATGTAGTTAAGTACATATTACGTTCTTCTGGTTTGTTTTGCTTTTGGCCATATATGCCTTCTTGGAGATAGTCTTCCACATTTTTATTTACCATATTTTTCACACCTTTCACTTCTTATTGTACGCAAGAATTAAAAAGGATGCAAAAAAAAGTAGTTTTGAACAGGAAAATAATTAAAAAAATGAGAAGAGAAAAGGGATATATGAATAAAACTTATTTAAATAAGAAGGGAAAAATAAATTTTATCAACAGAAATTAACAAAATGTGACAACAATCTATTAACGAAATGTATTTTTTGTGTTAATATTCAAAATATAAAGGGTATTCGTCGTATGGAAATGGAGGGAATGGAGGTTTTTCCAATCGATAAGGATATTAAAGAAGTATTTTGTTCGCACTTGAAAAACAACAGGCACCAATTCGTAGAGAACTGGAAAAACAAAATGATAATTTCCGAAAAAGATCCATTTAAACAAGAGGTAGTTCAAAATGGATCGAATTTATTAGAGTTAATTATCGAACTTATTATGGAAGATAAAGACATTAATTATCTTCAGCCATTATGTGAGAAAATTGCCATTGAGCGTGCAGGGGCAGATGTGAATATTGGAGATTTTGTTTACAATGCAAATGTGGGAAGAAATGAACTTTTTGAAGCAATGTGCGAATTGGATGTAAGCGCTCGTGAACTGAAACCGATTATGGCCAAAATACATACTTGTTTTGACAAATTAATTTATTATACCGTTTTAAAATACTCAGAAATTATATCGAGAAATTTAGAAGAAAAACAGCAATATATAAATGAAACACATAAAGAAAGGCTTACGATTCTAGGGCAAATGTCGGCTAGTTTTGTGCATGAATTTCGTAATCCGCTAACTTCGATTATGGGATTTGTAAAGTTATTGAAGACAGATCACCCTAATCTATCGTATTTAGATATTATTTCACATGAATTAGATCAATTAAATTTTAGGATTTCGCAATTTTTACTTGTATCGAAAAAAGAAATGTGGAATGAATCTGAACGTTTTTTGGTAAATGACTTATTTCAAGATATTATACAATTCTTATATCCAAGTTTAGTTAATGCAAATGTTTTGATTGAAAAGAATTTGCCGTATCCTATTCCACTCGTTGGTTACCGGAGTGAAGTGAAGCAAGTAGTTTTAAATATTTTAATGAATTCGATTGATGCTCTTGAATCGGTGAAAGAAGAGCGAAAAATTATCATTGATGTATTTGAAGAGGATCAGGCTGTTTGCATTGTTATAAAAAATAATGGACCTATGATTCCAGCAGACAATGTAGAGACTATTTTTGAGCCATTTGTAACTACTAAAAAGCTAGGAACTGGTATTGGACTATTTGTATGTAAACAAATTGTAGAAAAACATAAAGGATCCATATTGTGTCGTTCGGATAACGATTGGACAGAATTTCAAATTACGTTTCAAAAGTAAACAGTCTACACCATGCGAATGGTGTAGACTGTTTTAATTTGTAAGTATAACGGTCTCTAATTTTGGATCCTCAGTTGAATAACCAACTATTGAAATTGTGTAAATTGTATTTGGTTCAACGTTGAATTTTGGAATGGTTAATAGTACTTTTTTTGTATCAGCAAGTGAAACTTCAATATCTGCTGTACCAGGGCTAACTTGTAAAAAATCTGTTATTTGCTTAAAGAGTACATTTTCAAATAAATGATCCCCATCTTTTAAATTTACATTTACAACTGGAGTGTCTGGTGAAAAATGTGCAAACCGTATTTTTGCTTGACCAGATGGTAAATGAGTATTATCAAGAATGGGTTGTAATTGGAGATGATTATCGCTATTGACCGCTGCAAGGGTATAAGTGTGATTCCCCATTATTGGTACTAATGCCGAAAATATTGGAGTTTCGTTTCCGACAGGGACAATATCAATACGGTATTTACCTTGCACTAATGATAAATACGGACTGAATTGTTTAAAAGAAATATTTTTAATAACCTTTTGTCCGTTTATTATAATATCAACTGCTGGTGTATGGGGAGCTGTGTGGAAGATTCTCATATGTGACGGTAAAGTCGCTTCTTGTGAATCTCTCTTTTCATATGCTTGTACAAGTTTTGTAATTGCATCATAGTATTTCATATAGAGTTCTACATATCTTTTAGGATTGCTATATTGATAGTAACGAGCGAGCTGTTCGTAACGTGCAGCTTCTTGGCCGTATTTTTCAATTTCGGATTGAGTCATGAACATTCCTCCTTTATCATCATTACAAATATATGCGAAGCTAGAAAGAGGTTATGCAAAAAACTTGCCTTTCTAGAAGGAAAAGTTAAAATGGGGATTTTTTTATTTATAGGCAAACACACATACAAATCGATAATTGTCCTACATAAATTATAAAGGAAAGGTAGTTTGACTTTGATGGAAGGAGTGGAACCATTGGGATGGGGATATCCCCATAGTTATTGGGAATGAAGTTATGGAGGATTTGGTGCTATAGGCTGTGGGACGAATTATGGATTTGTATTATGAGTATTTCTATTAATTTTAGTGATGCGTTGGATAAGGTAATACCGATAAAAGAGCGTCGTGCCGAACTGATTAATGTGGTTAATCGGTTCTTTTTTTATTGTTCTAAACAGGTGGTACTATTTGTTAAGAAATAGTTATGATAAATGAGGCGAAGTAAAATGTCGAATTTTGTTTGAAAATATGCAATATAAAGTAGGATAATAGGAAGGAGAATAACGGGAGTTCCGTCGAAGTTTACACAATGTCAGCAATTGAGGAAAGTTGATATTATATTAAAAAAATATTCAATTTGCTGTTATCTTAAATCAGGAAGGGGTATTTAAGCGTATAGGTAAGATTGGTCTTCATTTTAAGTTCTGAATTTTCTGTTTTTAAAATAATATTTAGCAGTCATTTGTATATTTTATAATAGTTTTTTGATAAATTCACTGCTTTTGCAGAGGATTCTTTTTTATGAAAGAAACGTCAATTTTCTTCATATACATATACAAATTGGAGAAATGGGGGAGCGCTATGCGCGATTACTTAATTAAACCACTTGTTGGTCAGCCGTATCCGATGATTTCACATGGAAAAGGTGTGTATTTGTATGATCAAAACGGAAATAAATATTTTGATGGTTCGTCTGGAGCGATTACGGCAGGTATTGGACATGGCGTAGCAGAGATAGCAGAAGTTATTAAAAAACAGGCAGAGGAGATCGCTTTCGTTTATAGATCACAGTTTACGAGTGAACCAGCTGAAAAATTAGCGAAGAAGTTAAGTGATTTATCTGTAGGAGATTTGAACTGGAGCTTTTTTGTGAATAGTGGTACGGAAGCAAATGAAACAGCTATGAAAATCGCAATTCAGCATTTTCAGGAGCGTGGCATTCAAGGGAAACATAAAATTTTGTCACGGTGGATGAGCTATCACGGGATTACAATGGGAGCTTTATCTATGTCTGGGCATCCACTGCGCAGACAACGTTTCGTTTCTATTTTGGAAGATTATCCGACTATTCCAGCTCCATACTGTTTTAGATGTCCTGTACAAAAGGTATATCCAACATGTCAACTTTCTTGTGCGACTGAACTAGAAAGAGCGATTGATCGAATTGGTGCAGAACATATTGCAGCTTTTATTGCTGAACCGATTATCGGAGCTGCTGGAGGCGCGGTTGTCCCGCCGAAAGAATACTATAAAGTAATTAAAGATATTTGTAGTCATTACGATATATTATTTATTGCGGATGAAGTAATGACTGGACTTGGTCGTACTGGTGCATGGTTTGCTATGGAGCACTGGGGTGTAGAACCGGATATTATGACCCTTGGTAAGGGGCTAGGAGCGGGTTATACACCAATGGCAGCGACAATAGTAAGTGACCGTGTTATGGAGCCGATTTTACGTGGATCACGTTCTGTAATGAGCGGGCATACGCTTAGTGCAAATCCATTGTCTGCAGCAACGGCTTTAGCAGTTATTGAATATATGGAGAAACATAATTTACCTGAAAAAACAGCAGAAAAGGGAGAGTATTTATTAAAAGGTTTGCAGAAAGTTCAGCAACAATCGACAATCATTGCCGATGTGCGTGGAAAAGGATTGCTAATTGGAATAGAATTGCAACCGTTTACAAAAGCGTCGGAGCTTATTTCAGTTGCTGCTAAAAATGGACTGCTCTTATACCAAGCTGTTTCAGGGCAAGCAGGAAAAGAGGATAGTGCACTGCTTGTTGCACCACCAATGACAACTACATATTCCGAGTTAGATGAATTACTTTCAATTTTTGTAAAGAGCGTGGAAGAGATGATGCAAAAAGGAGGGCATAGTATCGCATGACAACTATTACAAATACATTCGGTAAATTAAAAGAAATAGAGGAAGTAATTTCTTTGTTCCATGATGATATGACATTAATGTTTGGGGGATTTGGAGGAATCGGATCACCTCCATCTTTAATTCAAGCTGTTTTAGATAAAGGCATTACAAATTTAAATTTAATAGGAAATGATACTGGATTTCCTGATGTAGGAATCGGTCGTCTTGTTACGAATGAAAGGGTTAAATCTTTAGTTACTTCTCATATTGGGTCAAATCCAAATGCGGGAAGACAATTAAATGAAGGAAGATTGCAAATTGAATTCTCTCCGCAAGGAACACTCGCAGAGCGTATTCGCGCTGGTGGTGTAGGGCTTGGTGGTATTTTAGTTGATGTTGGTGTTGATACGATTGTAGAAGAAGGAAAGCGTACAGTTGAAATGAATGGAAAGACATATTTAGTTGAAACAGCTTTAACGGCTGAAGTCGCAATTGTATATGCGAAAAAAGCGGATCCGTTTGGCAATCTTGTATTTGATAAAAGCGCTCGTAATATGAATCCACACGTAGCTATGGCTGGTGACATAACGATTGTAGAAGCAGAAGAAATTGTTCCACTTGGAAGTTTAGATCCAGAAGAAATCGTCGTCCCAGGTGTATTTGTAAATTATATCGTGCCATCGGAAGGAGTGAATTGGAAATGGGTATGGGCGTAGAAGTAAGAGATAAGATTGCAAGACGTGCAGCGAAAGAAATTCAGAATGGTATGCTTGTAAATTTAGGTATTGGAATTCCATCGCTTGTACCGAATCATTTGCCAGAAGATATGAATGTTATGTTTCATGCGGAAAACGGTATTGTTGGTATGGGACCAACGCCAAGTAAAGGGAATGAAGATGAGAATTTATGTAACGCAGCTGGTTTACCAACATCTCTTATTACAGGAGCAAGTTATTTTGATAGCTGCATGGCGTTTGGCATGATTCGAAAAGGATTACTTGATGTTACGATACTTGGTTCGTTACAAGTAAGTGAAAATGGTGATTTAGCGAACTGGATTGTACCAGGAAAACGCGTTCCAGGTATTGGAGGAGCGATGGATTTAGCGCAAAAAGCGAAGCGGGTCGTTGTTGTGATGAATCATGTTGATAAATACGGAAATGCAAAGATTGTTTCGGAATGTACATTGCCATTAACTTCGAAAAAATGTGTAGATTTAATTATTACAGACATGGCTGTCATGGAAGTAACCCAAAGAGGACTTGTCTTACAAGAATTAATGAGTCCATATACTGTAGAAGATGTAAAACGACATACGACAGCTGATTTTCATATAAGCTCAAATTTACTAGTAATTGAATGAGGGGAGTTGTAATATATGGAGCAATTAAAAAAACAAGTTTGTGATTATATTGAGGGTCATGAAGAAGAGAGTGTAAAATTTTTAACACGATTAATTCAAGAAAAGAGCGTATCTGGTGATGAAAGTGGTGCACAGGCAATTGTTATTGAAAAGTTGCGTGAGTTAGGTCTAGATCTTGATATTTGGGAGCCTGCTTTTAAGGAAATGAAAGATCACCCTTATTTCGTATCACCTCGTATAAGTTTTACAGATAGCCCGAACATTGTAGCGACTTTAAAAGGAAGTGGCGAAGGGAAATCTATGATTTTAAACGGGCATATTGATGTCGTGCCAGAAGGGGATGTAAATCAGTGGGACCATCATCCATATAGTGGAGAGAAAATAGGAAACCGCATATATGGACGTGGAACAACAGATATGAAAGGCGGCAATGTCTCACTTATGCTTGCGATGGAAGCGATTATTGAATCTGGTATTGAACTAAAAGGTGATATACATTTTCAAAGTGTAATAGAAGAAGAGAGCGGTGGGGCAGGAACATTAGCCGCTATTTTACGAGGATATAAGGCAGATGGCGTTATTATTCCTGAGCCGACGAATATGAAGTTTTTTCCGAAACAACAAGGATCAATGTGGTTTCGTCTACATATAAAAGGAAAAGCAGCACACGGTGGTACACGTTATGAAGGAGTAAGTGCAATTGAAAAAAGTATGTTTGTTGTAGAGCATTTGAGAAAATTAGAAGAGAAGAGAAATGGTAGAATTACAGATCCGTTATTTAAGGGGATTCCGATTCCAATTCCAATTAACGTTGGGAAAATTGAAGGGGGAAGCTGGCCAAGTTCTGTTCCCGATTCATTAATTTTAGAAGGAAGATGTGGTATTGCGCCGAATGAGACTATAGAGGCAGCAAAAGAAGAGTTTGAGGGCTGGATTGGTGAATTAAAAGATGTGGATAGTTGGTTTGTAAAAAATCCTGTAGAAGTAGAATGGTTTGGGGCTAGATGGGTTCCTGGTGAACTAGAAGAAAATCATCCACTTATTACAACGCTTCAACATAACTTTGTTGAAATCGAAGGGAACGAGCCGATTATAGAAGCTTCGCCATGGGGAACAGATGGAGGTTTGTTCACACAAATAGCTAACGTACCCACGATAGTATTTGGTCCAGGAGAGACGAAAGTAGCACACTATCCAAACGAATATATAGAAGTTGATAAAATGATTGCTGCCGCAAAAATAATTGCATGTACATTACTAGATTGGTGTGAGGTGAAAAAATGAAATACTATGAATCTTTTAGTGAACAGACAAAGCATTATACAGTAGAAGGGGTTTTAGATTATTTTAATAAACGTATTAGAATTGATCACTATACAGGAAATGTTGAAAGCATCATACAAACAATCGATGAATTAGCAAAGAAACATTCTTTCACTAAATGTATTATTAAAGGAAAGGGAGAGCATGTTTCAACATGGCTCTCTTTCGGTTTCTTACTGGAAGCAACAATACCTCATTATTTTCAAGGGCACGATGCGCACTTCTTCGTGAAATATCATAATGATGAAAGACGAAATAGTATTCATTGGACTGAGGAAGATACTATTTTAAGTGGTGTAAAAGAAAAAGAAGTGAAAGAAAAAATAGTCCCAGAGGAATTTGTGTTAAGAAAAGCGACAGAAGAGGATGCGGAAGAATTAGCAATTGTCTTTGGAAAAGTATTTGAAGTTTATCCGACACCTTTAAATGATGGGAATTATGTAAAGCAGACGATGAAGGAAGACGATACAATTTACTATGTTTATGAATTCGAGGGGAAAATTATTAGTACAGCATCTGCTGAAATGAACGTGAAAGAAGGTAATGCAGAATTAACGAATTGTGCTACATTACCTGAATATCGAAAACATGGTTTCATGAAAAGTCTGTTAATTAAATTGGAGGAAGAGCTCCAAGAAAAATCTATTTTTTGTTCTTATACAATTGCTCGCTCGCTATCTTTCGGTATGAATGCAGCCTTTCATCAATTAGGCTATACATATACGGGAAGGCTTGCGAATAATTGCTACATTTTTGATAAGTTGGAAGATATGAATATATGGGTGAAAGATTTATCCAGCTATTCGAAAGCAGTAAGACTCCCGCCTCAAAATTCGGCTGTAAAGCAAAGAAGTTAGGTGGGAGTCGGGTTAATAATAAAGCCCCACTGATTAAAGTTTCACTTAACCATAAATAAGCAATAAAAATATATACACATTTCATCAAAATAATAGAACGGAATCGTCATGCTTATAATCGCACAGAGGGTGCCGAAAATTCGGCGTTGAATTTGCTGGATTTTCGGCAAAAGGGGGGATGACATTGCTAGCAGTTTCGACACAGGAAGTCATTGAAGCGATTTTGGGCAGTATAGATGAGGCCATACATGCAGTAGATGAAAATGGGATTACAATATTTTATAATACAGTTGCTGCAAAACATGATGGATCTAAAATTGAAAATGTGCTAGGAAAGCATTTATTAGAAGCATTCCCGTCATTATCCAGAGAAACAAGTACATTGATGAAAGTATTAGATACAAAAAAACCAATCGTACACCAAGTTCAACATTACCAAAATTTAAATGGGGAAGACGTTTGTACGGTCAATACAACGTTACCTATTTTAATAGATGGAAATATTGCTGGTGCTGTAGAAATTGCGAAAGATTATTCTACTATTCAAAAGCTTACTGATACGATTGTAGATCTACAATCGAAAATAAAACGATCGACTAGCAAAAAAACGGTGAAAAAGCATGTTGCATTCGAGACAATTGTAACTGATGATTCCCGCTTTAAACAGACGAAAGAGTTAGCACAAAAAGTAGCGCCAACCGATGCGAATGTTTTAATATATGGTGAAACTGGAACGGGGAAAGAGCTATTTGTGCAAGCGATTCATGAAGCTTCTAAACGAAAAAATAAGCCGTTTATTGCACAAAACTGTGCAGCTTTGCCAGAGTCGCTATTAGAAAGTTTGCTGTTTGGCACGACAAAAGGTAGTTATACAGGGGCAATCGAACGAGCAGGATTATTTGAACTTGTAGATGGAGGGACATTATTTTTAGATGAACTGAATTCAATGCCGCTTGATTTACAAGCAAAAATGCTACGTGTATTAGAAGATGGAGTTATTCGTCGCATTGGTGATAATAAGACGAGAAAAGTAGATGTTCGCGTTATTACTGCAATGAATCAGCCTCCAGAAGTATGTTTAAGAGAAAATAAAATTCGCACTGATTTATACTATCGATTAAATGTATTTTCATTATATATCCCGCCGCTTCGCGAAAGAACTGAGGATGTACTGTTATTAGCGTCTTACTTTTTGAAAGAATATAATAAAAGTTATAAAAAAGGTGTACTTCAAATTGATAAGGAAGCGAAAGAAAGATTACAAGCTTATCAATGGCCTGGAAATGTTCGTGAGTTAAAGCATACGATTGAACATGCTGTCATTATTACAGAAGGGAATTCGTTAACAGCAAATTGCTTGCCACGAACATTTCGGAAAGAGAAACTTCCGAAGAAGAAAAGTATATTACCGCTTAGGGAAGCTCTTCATCAAACGGAAAAGGAATTAATAGATCAAGCGTTAATTGAAACGGAAGGGAATATTTTGCAAGCAGCAAAAATGTTAGGTATTCCTCGTCAAACGCTTCAATATAAACTGAGCAAGTACGACAAAACCGCCGAATAATCGGCGGTTTTTGTGTGTTTGCACCAATAAAAGAGCGTTTACATATATAACAAGTAATGAATATGATAGTAAATATCGTTTTAGTACAGCACTTAAAAATATTTATTCTCTTATATAATAGGGTATTTCTCGCATTTACTTATCAAGAATATGAAGTTGGCATAATTATTGCTTATATAAAGGATGAGCGTATAAAAAGGGGGAATAGCAATGTTACATGATGTATACAAACCAAATCGTCACTGGAAGGATATTGAATTATGGAAAGATGTTACAGAAGAACAATGGAATGATTGGGTTTGGCAATTAACGAATACGATCAAAACTTTAGATGATTTAAAGAAAGTAATTAACTTAACACCTGACGAAGAAGAAGGCGTTAAAATTTCAACGAAAACGATCCCGTTAAACATTACACCGTACTATGCTTGGCTAATGAATCCTGATGACCCACGCTGTCCGATTCGGATGCAATCAGTACCGATTTCGGAAGAGTTATATAAAACAAAATATGATTTAGAAGATCCTCTTCATGAAGATGAAGATTCACCAGTTCCAGGATTAACTCATCGTTATCCAGACCGTGTACTATTTTTAGTAACGAATCAATGTTCTATGTATTGTCGTTACTGTACACGTCGTCGTTTTAGTGGACAAATTGGAATGGGCGTACCGAAAAAGCAATTAGATGATGCGATTGCTTATATTAGTGAAACACCACAAGTACGTGACGTTTTAATTTCTGGCGGTGATGGACTTCTAATTAATGATAAAATTTTAGAATATGTATTAAAGAATTTACGAGCAATCCCGCATGTTGAGATTATTCGTATCGGAACGAGAGCACCAGTTGTATTCCCACAGCGTATTACAGAAAACCTGTGTAACATAATTAAAAAATACCATCCAGTATGGTTAAATACTCATTTTAACACTTCTATTGAGATTACAGAAGAATCGAAACTAGCATGTGAAATGCTTGCAAATGCAGGTGTTCCAATTGGAAACCAAGCTGTAATTTTAGCTGGAATTAATGACAGCGTTCCAATTATGAAAAAACTTATGCATGATTTAGTGAAAATTCGTGTTCGTCCATATTACATTTATCAATGTGATTTATCAGAAGGTATCGGTCATTTCCGTGCACCAGTTTCGAAAGGTCTTGAAATTATTGAAGGCTTACGTGGACATACGTCTGGTTATGCAGTACCAACTTTCGTTGTCGATGCACCGGGTGGAGGCGGAAAAATTGCGCTTCAGCCAAACTATTTAATTTCACAAAGTGCGGATAAAGTTGTTCTTCGTAACTTTGAAGGGGTTATTACAACGTATCCAGAACCAGAAAACTATATCCCAGGAAGAGCAGAAGGCTACTTTAAAGAAATTTATCCGACTTATGAAGAGAAACGTTCTGATATCGGCGTTGCAGGATTGATGAGTGATAAGAAATTTAATCTTGTTCCAGATGATTTACAACGTATGAATCGCCGCAAAGATTATGAAGTCAATGAAACGCATGCTTCTTTAAAAGATAAACGTGATAAGCGTGATCAATTAAAAGATAAAAAATATCAAGCACAAATAGCAAAGTTAGATGATGACAAAAAAAATGAGGGTGACGTAGTATGAATTGTATGTGGTGTGACAGTACAGAAGCGAAAGAAAGCTTGAATACTGTATATTGGGAATTACCAGATGGTACGAAAGCCATTGAAATCCAAGAGACACCATGTATTACTTGTTCCTCATGTGGAATGGACTATCAAGCAGACCATACTGTAAAAGAAATTGAAGATCAGTTGTTTTTAATTTATACGAAAGATTTGCCAAAACAACTAACATACGAAGAGTTGATGGGAAGACCACGTTTATTAAAAAGGAATTATTTCGACTTTTAACCAGCTTTTATGCTGGTTTTTTTCTTTTTTGCCTTGTATAATGTACCCAAGTTAGAAAGGTAGGGAATATTTTTGAAAAAGACATTTTACCATTATATGATGAAGCACCGTGCAGCTTTATTTAAAAATGAAATATCAGATTTAGCAGAGGCGATGTATGATGATTTAAGTTTTCCGAAGCAATCTGAAGACTATGATGTAATTAGTTCATACTTAGAGTTAAGTGGAATGCTAGAAAGTATGTCTATATTTGATGATGCATGGGATTTATATATACAAGAGAGATAACGATATGAAGTTTTAGGAAAATGAAAGCATAATGAATACATTACTTTGAAAGAAGTGAAGTATTCATTATGCTTTTTTATTTACAATACGTCTTGCTGTTAGAACATAAATAAAAAGTGAAAGCTAGTTTAAATACTAGCTTTTTTAAGTTATATACAAATTCTACTTTTTTATTGAAAAAATTTATGAATATAAGCTTCTGTGATAAGCGTTTTTATGTAGGTTGCATATACTGTTATCAAAATCACGACGTTTAAAAAAGGAGAGATATTGATGGCAAGGAAAAAACAACCTAAATATAACGTAGGGGACATAGTCGTGATTACGCTATATGGAACCGTTGGGAAAGTTACAAATATGAAAGTTTTAGATGGAGTTTACGTATACGAAGTAAATAATCACGATGGATTTTATGTAGAACAAACTTTGCAGCATGTTACAGAGCAAGAAATGAAAAAGGGCGACACAGAGTGGATTGAATTAAATTATAACTTTACGTTTGGTGATCTCGTGCAAGTAACTGGATATGATAAAGATGTTTTTCGTATTGTTGGTTTTCGTACAGAAGTATGGAGATATAAAAATGATGCATGGGAAGATACTATATATGAATTGTCACGAATTACTGATGGTGAATGGTTAGAAGCTGATGAATCAGATTTAACATTACTTGCCAATGCACAAACGGCAAATGCAATTTTGAAGAAAATGAAACAAGATAAAGCTGGTATGAATAAATTAGATTTAGGAAAATTGAAGTCAATTAACAATTCGAAAAAAGTAAGTGTAAAGACGAATCGCCAAGAAATTATTGATGGGTTATTAGATATTTATAATGATTATCATTTATTGTTCGATACATTTAAAGATGAAGAATATAAAATTGTTATGGATGTTGTTCAAAATTATTTAGTTAAATTGACAGAGAAAAAATAGTTAACTAGAAAGAGAGAATAAATTGAACAACAACATATGCAGTATAAGGTATGCCTACAATTATTAAAAAAATAAAAAGCCATTTAATAAGAGAGTCTGCCCATTGATCTTCATGCATGAACTCTTCTTTTGTTTGCTCTACTTCGTATTGGTATTCCATTATTATTTCCCCCTTTGGATAGCTTGTACTAACATCGTATGCCCTTTACCTACATGATATGACTTATAAAAAAAGAAAAACTATTTTTCTAATCTCATATACATAATTTTGAGATTTTTTCATAAAACAGAAATAAAGGAGTGATGCTCATGAAGGAAATTGAAGTCGTAATTGACACGGAAGAGATTGCGGAGTTTTTTTATGAGCGACTAATTGAAAGAGGGTACGTTCCAAAAAGAGAAGAAATTGAGGACCTGGCAGATATTACATTTGAGTATTTATTAGAGAAATGCATGATTGATGAAGTTTTTGATGAAGAGGAAGATTGAAAGTAACGGCGGGCTTAACTCGTCGTTTTTTACTCTTTACAAACTTGTCACAAATATAGACAAGAATTGTTGGTATAATTAAAAGAAAATTTTATACAAGAGGTGAAGGAATGTTCAAAAAAATTATTGATTCTTTATTAGGAAAGAAAAAACATCGTTCGTATTCAAGTAGTGATTATCGTCATAGAGGGCGCTCGTATTCAAGTAGCGACTATAAACGACGTTCATCTGGTTATGGGCATCAGCATTATAAAAGAAAACGTAAAAGCCGTAGCTTCTTTTCAAGTAGCTGATGAAATGGCGTCGTATACTAGCTTTATTTGATAGACCACTGCGAAAAAATACAATCGTTGCAGAGCGTTATAAGATTGAATCAGTAATTGGAATGGGCAGTTATGGGGTTACATATGTCGTTAATGATTTACAAATAAATAAATATAAAGTCTTAAAACAATTAAGGAAAAGTAAACAAAGATATGAGTCTGGTAGAAAATCATTTGAGCAAGAGAAAGTGATTTTACAAACATTAAATCATGCGTCAATTCCTAATCTACATGATCATTTCATATGGGAGAAAAAGAACTTTTTTGTGATGGAGTATATGCCGGGGGAAAATTTCGAAGATCATATTTTCTTAGATGGGCAAGTATATGATGAACGTGAAGTTTTTGAAATTTTATATGAAGTACTAGGAATTGTTTCGTATTTTCATAGTAAAGGTATCATTCACCGAGATTTACGTATTCCAAACATATTAATGAAAGAAAATCAGATTAGTATTATTGATTTTGGATTGGCTAAATTGAAAGGTGAGGGTGATGAGCGTGCTATAACTTATGAAGGTGAACAAGCTTTGATGCGAGAAGTTCACTTTCGTAGCGACTTTTATGCGCTCGGTCATTTCGTATTATTTTTATTGTATGCTAGTTATCAATCGACTGAAAAAAAGGAAAAACCTTGGTATGAAGAGTTAGTGCTGGAAGAATATAATCGCGACATGCTGATGCGAATGTTACAAATGAAAGCGCCATACTATGAAAATGTACAAGATTTGAAAAAAGATGTAGCTTACGCTTTAGAAAGGATGGAGACCCCATGTTTCAAAAGTTTTTAGCAAGTGTTGGTATTGGTAGTGCAAAAGTAGATACCGTTCTTGAAAGAGATGAGTATACAGTTGGAGAAGAGATAGTAGGGAAGGTTCATATAACTGGAGGTTCAGTTAGCCAAGAAATTGAAAGCATTTACTTAACGTTGTCGACGTCATATGTAAGAGAAGTGGATGATAAAAAAGTAACTGCATCGTATGATTTAGAGCGAGTTCGTTTAACAGATCCATTTTCTGTAGAGCCAAATGAAAAAGTGGAAATTCCATTTTCGTTTTTAATGCCAATTGAAGCACCACTAACACTTGGAATGAAAACGGTTTGGGTTCATACAGGTCTTGATATTAAACGTAGTATTGATCCAAGTGACCGTGATTATATTCAAGTATTGCCGAATGCGCTATTGAACAGTGTATTAAATAGTGTAAATCAATTAGGTTTTAAAGCGCGTCATATAGAATGCGAAGAATTACCGTATCGATTACGTAAGCAAGTTCCATTCGCGCAAGAATTTGAGTTTATTCCAGTTTCCGGAGAGTATTATGGGAAATTAGATGAATTAGAATTATTAATTTTGCCAAGTGCCCACGATCGATTAGAAATTATTATGGAAGTAGATAGAAAATCACGTGGATTGGCTGGTTTATTCGCAGAAGCGCTTGATCTTGATGAGAAGGTTATTCGCTTTACAGTAACAAGCGAAGATATTCCAACGATGCAGCAAAAAATTAATAATAATATTTTTTAATAAACTATGCATAAAAAAGAAATGGAGAGGAAAACTAAAACAACCGCTCCATTTTTTTGCATAGTGAGGTTATGTATGTGAAACGATACCGACATTTATACTTGTTAAGTTGTACACTACTCATTTGTTTTGTCGCACTATCACTTTCGTATCATACCGCTTGTATTGAAAAATTTGATAATGTAGTCGCACACTTTATTCAAAGTTTCCGAAACGAGTATTTGACAACCTATTTTACTTGGGTGTCCTTTATCGGTTCAAAAAGAATATATTTCCCGTTACTCATTATACTTGTAATGTATTTTCTTCTTAGAAAAAAAATATTAAGTGCATTACTTCTAACAATTAATTATTACGGATCACGTTATTTGAACAGTATGCTCAAACTATGGTATGAACGAGCACGACCTGATGTGACGCAGCTTGTTACAGCAACTGGATATAGCTTTCCGAGCGGTCATACGATGAATGCTACTGCTTTTTTAGGATTTATTGCATACGTCACAATTACAGAAGATCGTATTTCATTGCATAAAAAGTTGCTGATTATTTTTATAGCAAGCTTCGTTGTATTATCTATTTCAGTTAGCCGAATTTATCTTGGCGTACACTATCCATCTGACATATTAGCCGGATGGGCAGCGGGCGGTAGCTGGCTCGTTTTATGTATTATATTTCATAAGGCGTTCATTAAAAAAGAACCTATGTCATAATAGGTTCTTTTTGCATGGGCTCCACATGAATATGAGCATGGTAAATTCCGAATTTTTTTCGAAGCATATCTTCAATATTGTCAGTAATACAATGGCTTTCGCTAACATCCATTCGAGCATCTACTTCAATTGTAATATCCACATACGTTTGGTTCCCATACATACGAGCACGAATATCTACAATATGTTCTACACCTGAAATATGCCCTATAGCATCAGCGTATTCATCCATTTTTTCAGGATCAATTCCATCCGTTAGCATATGAGAAGCTTCTACGAAAATTTCCCACGCGGTCTTACAAATAATAAGACCGACAAGTAAAGCAGCAATAGGGTCCAAAATAGGCATTTGGAACTGTGCTCCGACTATACCTACTACTGTACCAATACTTACAAGAGCATCTGATAAATTATCTTTTGCAGCAGCCTCTAATGATTTACTTTTTGTTCGCATTGCAATCTTTTTCGTATACTTGTATACACCGTACATAACGACAGCAGAAAATAAAGCCACCCATGCAGCAAGTACATTAGGTGCTGCTTGTTTCGGATTGAAAAACGATTGAATTGCACTAATAACAACTTCTAATCCGACCGTTGCCATAATAAAGGAAGCAACAAGTGATGCGATTTGTTCTGCACGCGAATGCCCATATGGATGATCTGGGTCACGAGGCTTACGAGAAATTTTCAGGCCAATTAATATTGCTAAAGAAGCACCAATATCCGTTAAGTTATTCAAACCGTCAGCACGTAATGCGCTAGAGAGGGTAATATAACTGATGATGATTTTCATAGAGGATAAAAATATGTAGGCTATAATGCTGACAATAGCACCTTTATCAGCTTCTTTATGAGAAAGAGAATCCATTTTAATCACTCGCCTTTCTACAAGGAATTTCTTTCTATACATAGAGTATCAAACGAAACTCGTGTGGGTCTATACAAACATTGTTGACGTTTTATAGCTTTTTAAGAAGGGGATAACAAAGTTTCGTTAAGGAAAAATATGTTGAAAAGTACAAAGTGGAAATTTATTAAACAATTAATGATGATTATGGCAAATGGAAAGAGGGCGAGAATAATGATTCTCAAAATTTTTTTCATATATATTTTTCGCAAAATGACTCTTTGTAATTCCTCATGTGAGTAATATATAAGAAATGATAACAAAATTCTTCAATAAGAAGAGGAGAAAGCATTATAATATTCACTTTCCAGAAAGAGACAAAGGCAAAGAACAATTTGAAAACGAAAAAAACCTCTGATGATTTTTCAGAGGTTTTTCGTTTCTTAGTATGCTTCTAAAAACTCAGTAACTTGCTCTTCCGTTTTTGCATTTGCACTATGTAAGTGACCTAACTTTTCGCCATTTTGATATACAAGTAGGCTTGGAATACCCATTACTTGATACTCTTCAGCAATACTTGGGAACTCATCTTTATTAATAGAATACCATTCAAATTTATTGAACTCTTCCATTACATCTCCGATAAAGTTGTCCATACGCACGCAATCTGGGCACCATGTAGTAAAGAACTTAACAACTACTGGCTCCTCGCTTGCGATGATGTCTTTGAATTCTTGTTCAGCTTTGATTTCTTTCATGTTTTTGACTCCTCTCAATGTCACACGGATAAGCTAGTATTTTTATGCAAAATCCGTGTTTGCAAACATTAGTGTTTTTGAAATAGGTTGTTTGCAAAATCCTCGACTGCTTTTTCTTGTAGGCCTGGTACAACATGTGAGTAGGTGTCCAAGGTGATACCTACTTTTTTATACCCCAATCGTTCACTCACAATCTTCGGATGTATACCTTGCTTTAACATAATCCTCAGAACATGGAACCGAATATCAGGAACCTCACTTTTCTTTATAAGCTTTTTCCAGAGCTGTGTCAAACTTCTGAAACGGCAGACCAAATCGTAGTCATTATAGCTTTCATCATATCGCTCTTTTTCCTCAGAGATTTTTTGCAGATGGTCATTTAGTGCCATTAAAGTAATGTCAGGTAAAATCAGCAATCTTTTTCCATTGTAGACCTAAGATTTCACCTTTACGCATTCCACATGTAATAGCAAGAAGATAAGCGATATAATAACGGTTTTCTTTTGCATGTTCTAAAAAACGAAGATCTTCTTCATCGGTTAAAAAACCAGGGGGTTAACGCTGATTTAGTGGAGAGAGCTCATTATATCACTCTTTCGGAGGAGGTGAGTTAGGATGCGGAAATGGTTAAAGAAACTATTTTCGAAAAAACGCCCACCCTGCATTGTTTGTGAGGAACAAGAAGGTGAGCTTCAATTAAACGAAACTGATAGGATCTGTGAAAATTGTGCCCAAATTATGCATGGAAAAGGTATTGAAAGAGATGAATAGTACTCTTTACATCTTATTCCATATATAACAAAGCTGGTTAGCTTCTGATTCAAGCGCTATTAAATGATCATTATTAATAGAGTTATTCGTATACATTCTGTTCTTTTGGATGTTAAGAACCGTATAATTCACATCGTTATGTTCATTTGAAAATGTCGATTCGTTTAATAATGTCAGCGTTGAGTTGATGTTGTATTTATCAATTCGCTCTTTTTTTCCTTTGAAAAACAGTTTGATAAGATGCGGCTCATCATTAATGAGCAAACCGAGTTCAGGTGATGAGCGGACGATTAAATCATCTGATATCCAATGTGATTTACCTGGATCGAACCAAGAGACGTCTTTGTTTTTAATAAATTTTTTGTACTGTTTTATGACATCAATATAGTTTTGCTTTTTCTTCTGATCAACCGTTTGCACTAATGTTTCGAAACATTCAAAAGGTAGTTCGTTTTGATGAAATTTAATAACAGTATCTCGTAATTGTTTCCAGTAATCAAAAGCTGGTTGGTATTCCGGTTGAGATTTTAGATTTTTTACAAAGTTTGTTTTAGCTGCACTACTTTTCAGTGTGAAGTCTAAAAATTGTGTAAGTCCTACTTTAATTTCTGCCATATTACACCCCCTTTTCAAACATTACTAATTCGATAATGGAAAGGAAAATCCTGCATTTTTTAAGGAGGTGAGCTAGATGCTAGAAAACCCGATGTCCATGCACAATGGCTATGGTAAAGCTGATCCACAGGAGCAAGAAGGTATCATGACAACGTCTATCGATGCCGAAAAGTTACAAGATGCCATAAGTCGATTCCAAGCGTACGGGATTTAAAGGTACAACGCAGAAATGCAATCCTGCAGCATCCTGAATACCCGTGGATGCTTGCAAATGTAGACCGATTGATTGTCGGTGAAAAGATTAGCCTTGAATGCGAAAAATCGCCGGAATATTTCGGGAAAGAGTGAGGGTCAAAAGAAGGAAGGTGAACAAAAACGCTATTTGAATAAAAGCTAGTGGACTAGTTTTTAACACTCACTGAAATTAAGAATCATAACATACTTTGTAATAACTTATATGGAAGTGAGTTGAATAATAATGTTTTATTCATATTTTGATACCCGAGATAGAATGCGTCCGTATGGTACGGCGGGTATTACGTATAGCGGAGCACAAACTACAATTCAAGCTGTTCAACAAGCGTTACAAGCACAGCAGCAAATGCAACAAATACAGCAAGGCATACAACCGTACTATCCATCTATGGAGTATTATTACCCAATGCATCATATTACACCATACGGAATTTCTGTTTCAACAATTCCATATGGAACTGTATACAATTTATAAAAATATGCGGGGGAATAAATTTAAGTATTTATATAAGAGCGCAAGTACAGAGCGCCCTTATAAGAAATGATTCGTATCTAGGGAACAATTATAAAATTTTAGATATTGGAATGAGAATGTTACAACCTCATGAGTTATATACAACGCAAGGATTCTTAAGTGGGGGATATTATTTTTCCAAAATGAAAGGTGACGATAAGAATGATGAGAGAGGAATTTGGCAAAAATTATTGCCAACCGTCTATAAATTTTGGGTGTTTTACTATAAAAAAATATGAAAAAAGGCCCTGTTGTCTCCAACAGGGCCTTTCCTAAAATGGCAAAGAGTAACTCTTACCTTACTCCTTGTCCATAGAATACACAAAAATTATACGTTTGTACAGGTCAATAATTTACAATAATAATATTTGAATATAATGCTTACAGGTAATTCTGAAGGGTGAAAAAGTATTTGCTATAGAGTAAGTGTTGATTTTAAAGTGTTTTTAAGAGAATGTTTACAACTCAACGATAATAAAGGAATATTGAAATAATAAAATATGAAATATTGCATATCTCACTTAACAATATAATCTATTCAATAATAATAAAATCGTACAGAGGAGTTTTTTCTGAAAATCCGAGTTGATGAAACTAGATAATTTGTATTACTGATTTAACCAGAATATTACATGAGTGCTTTGTTTTTAAAAGTTATACTTTCTCTTCGCTCTGCCTTATGGTGGAGCATTTTTATTTTTGTAATCGCAATAACCTGTCCAAACTTTCCAAGTCTAGCATACATATTATGCAGTAGTAGATTAGAAAGGAGCACTATATATGTCTTGTTATTACTACTGTAAGAATTGTGAGAGTTACCAAAAGAAAAATCATGATTGCTGTAAAAAAAGAAGTGATTATTATAATAAGTGCGGTAAAAGATGTGATGACTGTTCTTGCGATCATAAGGAGAATAACCTTGTAAGAGCATCTGCTTTTAGAGCTGTAAATACAGTTAATCAAAACCTTCCAGCTAATACTTTTGTTAAAGTATTATTTCAAAATGAACAATTTGATTTAGCGAACGAATATAACCCAGCAACATCAGATTTTACTCCGAAGACTAGAGGAGTTTATTCCGTAATTGGGACGATTGGTTTCTTTCCGAACGATACAAATTTAAATTATAGAGCGCGTGTAGAAGTTCGAGTGAATGGAAATGCGGCAATTGCTATAGATAACGACTTTTTTGGTCCAATAAATTTCGGTAATGTCGTAAGTGTTTCAACAATACTTCAATTACATGCAGGTGATATTGTCGAGATTTTTGCACAAAGTAGTATAGATGGGGTTATTAGTAGTACAGAAGACGGTTCTCATTTTGAGGCTGCAAGATTCCCATCTCCAATAAAATAAAAGACATGTTTGTGATTTATGGACTATTTTTTTGAAAAAGGCTCTACCTTATGGTAGGGCCTTTTAGTTAAAGGTGTTAAATTGGTAATATATTAAAATAAGTTCATAAACACTTGATAAGCAACACCTAGAGTTAATACGATAGCTAACAGTTTTGCTACCCATCTCGGTGCATTTAAATTTAGTAAAAGGGAATGACATATACTAAATGTAATGCCGAGTGTTAAAAGAATTGCGATAAGATATAAAATTAATAGGAATAAAGGTTGCTCTATGGAGCCGAAGTCAATTTTGGATGGATTCATGTAATATGTACCTCGTTTTTTATTAATATATTAATGAAATAATGAAGAATACAAGGAATTGGAAGAGTAATGTAATAAATACTATAAAAGTAAATTTGAAGTTATGGATGGAGTAGATAAAATAATCTTTGAACGACTATTCAAAGCCAACATTTGTTTAAGTTTAATATACAAGAACGAATGTTCTTGGTATACTGGAAAATAAAAAAGGTGCGTTTACATGACGAATTTTGGTAATATAATTGAAAAACTAGATGAAATGATTTACAAACCTAATAATCTATTAATTACTAAACGAAAAGAAGAAAAGCAAAATTCAGAATATGCAGGAGGGGTATTCCAGCTAAATAATAGAAGCATCCGATTTAGGGTATCAAAAATTACGCCTAATAAGATTGGACAATTTGTTTCTTTTTGGGAGAAGAATGCCTCTATGAGCAATCAGGCATTTTCTTATGATTCAGCTCCTAACCTTTTAGTTATCACTTGTATAGCGGATAATAAACTAGGACAATTTATTTTTCCAAAAGAGATTCTTCTAAAAGAAAAAATATTAAAAACTCAAAATCAAAAAGGGAAAATGGCTATGAGGGTTTACCCTATTTGGGATAAACCTATTAGTAATCAAGCTAAGAAGAGTCAATTGTGGCAACTTCATTATTTTGTCGATTTAAGTGATACTGAAAATGTAGCTACAGATAAATTATTAAACTTATATTCATAGCACATAATAAGAAAGAATTGAAATATTCAATGTTCGTTCAGATGATATTTGGAAATATTAACAGGGTAAGCCGTTAAGTAAAGAATAAAAAAGGAGCATACAAATAAAGTATGCTCAAAAAAAGATAGGTTTTATGAGTGGAGAATCTCCATACGATAATATATGCGCATTTCATTAATATGTGTAAAATATCAATAAAATATCAATAAAATATCAATAAAATATCAATAAAATATCAATAAAATATCAATTAATGAGTTATTTTAGTTTTTTAATGAAGTCATGTTTTGTGAAATGAAAAAGAGCCGTTTCTTTTGAAAGATGCGGCTCTTTTTATTATTTTGTTATCGTACTGTTCGAAATGATAAATCATAAAATTATACGATTAACAATTTGATAATGATCGGACTTCAGTTATATATTTCTTGAAGTCTGGATATTGAGATACAGTTTGGCAGGTAGGGGTGAGTAGTTGATTAATTAAAGATACATTTGTAATTACTTCGTTACAAGGACCATAGAATGTAACTTTTAGCTTTGAATTCGGGGGAACTTTGAATACGATAGGGATTTTTTTCATTAAATAAACTCCTTACATAACAGAGGTTATATGTTTATTTCCTTTTAATTAGGAAGACATATTAATATAATATGTAATTTTTATTGTAGTTGATTATTACATATACTGTATGAGTTGATGTAATTTCTATTACGTATCAAAATAGTGTTGTGAAAAAATATATATCATGTTTATAAAAAGCTTAAAAACAGACTAATATGAGGGAATAAGCGTTAATTAACTTGTCTCTATATAATAAATTGTAAAAAGGCAGCTTTTTTTAGCTGCCTTTTTACAGGGAGATTGAAAAATCTTGGAGGTCATTCATGAGTATAAGCAAAAATTGCTTATATGTAGTATGTACATTATTTATAGTTTTATCTCAATATTTAGTATGAAATAAACGCAAGTTTATCGTTTACAAATGAAAAAAAGAAGGACTTATTTATTATGGATAAAAAGAAATTATTTAGTTTTAAAAAATGATGAAAATATATTTATTTGTCTTATAGAAGCTTGCTATTAGGCGTATGGGTCTAGCAATAAAACAAGCTTTGAATAAGATAATAAAAAGGAGTTGATTAGTAATGGGTTATATTGTAGATATTTCGAAATGGAATGGAAATATTAATTGGGATATTGCAGCGTCTCAGCTAGATTTAGTTATTGCTAGAGTTCAAGATGGTTCGAATACGGTCGATTTTATGTATCAAGGTTATGTGAAAGAAATGAAGAAACGTAGTATCCCATTTGGGAATTATGCATTTTGCCGTTTTATATCTATTTCAGATGCAAAAAAAGAAGCGCAAAATTTTTGGAATCGTGGCGATAAAAACGCTAAATTTTGGGTGGCAGATGTAGAAGTTCAAACAATGGTAGATATGCAAGGCGGGACTCAAGCATTTATTGATGAATTACGCCGATTAGGTGCAAAAAAAATTGGTTTATATGTAGGACATCACACGTATGTATCATTTGGATCTCGCAATATTGATGCTGATTTTATTTGGATTCCTCGTTATGGAGGGAATAAACCAGCATATCCTTGTGATATTTGGCAATATACTGATTCAGGAAATGTTCCTGGTATTGGAAAATGTGATTTGAATCAATTAATTGGGAATAAAAATCTTTCTTGGTTTATAGGTTCAAATCAAACAAATCAATCTAGTATTGGAGACAGTAAGCAACCAAATGGAATTGGTATTGCAGTTTCAAAATATGATGATGGATACGGAATTAATTTATATGAAAATCCTGCGAATCCGCAATTTATAGGAAGACTTACGAAAAAAATCCCATATTTAATCTATAAAGGTTATTGGGGAGGTGGCGAAAAAGATATGATTTGTTTAGGTGGTGAACAACAGTGGGCTAAGTTAGAACATTTTAATGTACAATGGTTTTATGCATATTCAAAGTACACACCTGGATATGAAATTAGAACGTACGATGGGCCAAACGGGAATGATACAGGTGCGGTCGATGGGAAGGTCCCTTATCGTATTTGGAATCGTCAAGATGGATATATAGATATAGGTGGGAACAAATGGATCAAAGAAGAACATGTGCAGATTAAATAAAAAAGTTGGCTTTATGCCGGCTTTTTTATTTAATAAAGCTTGTCTCTGGCATGAAGAGAAATACTTGCAGAAAACACATTGATTTCACAATAGCGCTGTATAGTTCCTAATATACATTTATCAAAGTGAGGTATTTGAATTGAAAAAGAAAAAGCTATTTATGGGAACTATTATTGCATGTGTGGCGCTAACATTGTCTGCGTGTGGTTCCTCAGAAAATGTTGCAACATCAAAAGTAGGAAACGTGACAGAGAAAGAGTTAAGTAAAGAATTAAGGCAAACATATGGAAAAAGTACTTTATCTCAAATGATGTTAAATAAGGCATTGCTAGATAAATATAAAGTTTCAGATGAAGAAGCTAAAAAACAAGTAGAAGCAGCGAAGGAACAAATGGGTGACAAGTTTAAAGTTGCTTTAGAGCAAGTAGGATTAAAGAATGAAGATGAATTAAAAGAGAGAATGAAGCCAGAAATTGCACTTGAGAAAGCGATTAGAGCGACTGTCACAGATAAAGATGTGAAAGATAACCATAAACCTGAAATGAAGGTAAGTCACATTTTAGTGAAAGATGAAAAAACTGCGAAAGAAGTAAAAGAGAAAATAAATAATGGTGAAGATTTTACTGCTTTAGCGAAACAGTATTCGGAAGATACTGGTTCAAAGGAACAGGGCGGAGAAATAGCTGGTTTTGCTCCTGGTCAAACTGTGAAAGAGTTTGAGGAAGCTGCGTATAAATTAGATGCAGGACAAGTAAGTGAGCCAATAAAAACATCTTATGGTTATCATATAATAAAAGTGACGGATAAAAAAGAATTGAAACCATTTGATGAAGTAAAAGATACGATTCGAAAAGATTTAGAACAACAAAGACTGCAAGATGCGACAGGTAAATGGAAACAACAAGTAATCAATGATCTATTGAAAGAAGCAGATATTAAAGTAACAGATAAAGAATTTAAAGATACATTTAAATTCTTAGATGAGAAATAAGGTTTAGAAGAAAAACAGAGATTTAGCATAATGCTATATTTCTGTTTTTTTGTTTTCAATAGAAAAGGGAACTCATATAGAGTTCCCTTTTCGCGTTAGTGTGTGAGTTATAAATAGATAGTAAGACAATACAATATTACATTTAAATATTAAGAATTACAATAGGAAAATTTGGATGTAGATAAAAGGAATAAGCAATTAAATTCGTAAAATATTGAAATGATAATGTTTTAGTTAATTAATTTTGTTAAATATAAACTAAATATATTTTCGTGGAGAGTGAATTGAGGACATAATTTAAAGAATGGTACATATCATATTTATTGGAGTATAAATTAACTTTATAGGAAGTGACATGTTGAACATTTAGTACAAAAGGATGTTCTTAATGATGATAAGAATTATTTATCCCGCTATTTGTGGGAGTCTTACTGCTCGTAAAAGCCCGATTGGT